>NZ_LOSU01000024.1:0-263282 GCF_001522185.1 Burkholderia sp. RF2-non_BP3
TTTTAAAGAGCATTTCTGCGAGAAACCTGGAGTTCCTCAGCAGCGCTGCGTTTTCAGCAGCAGAGAAGCGAGATTATCAACCGTTTTTTAAAACTCGTCAACAACTTTTTTAACTACTTCGTTGCGACGACTGCGGTTTAATTTCGTATGCACTGGAGTCGATAAAACCGACTTCAACAGCACCGCTTCCCTTCTTCCTCCACGCCGCGTTTCCGTTAGCGCGAAAGAGGCGTGATTCTAAGCACCTGCCCCAGTCTCCGCAACCCCCTTTGTGAAATATTTTTGACGTGCTATGCCGGGAGCCGCTGAGCCGCAGCCGCGGTCATATATAAGCAACACGGCAGGAGCAGCCTCGGTCGCCCGTAAACCGCCCCGCCGCAGCGAACGCAACCTTCCGTCGCTCACCTCCCCACCATTGCCCTCACCACCCCATCCCGTCGAATCAGTCCGTGATACAGCGCCGCCGCGAAATGCGCGAGGAACGTCAAGAAGAACAGATAGGCCAGCACGCGATGCGCGACCCTGAGCCAGGCGAACGTCACCGGATCAGCCGACACAATCGCCGGCAGCTGCACACCACCGCCCAGCGTCACCGGATACCCGCCTGCCGACAGCATCGCCCACCCGATCAGCGGCATCGCGAGCATCAGCGCGTACAGCACCAGATGCGACCCATGCGCGGCAACCTTCTGCCACCAGGGCAGATCCTCGGGTAACGCGGGCGGCTTCGACACGAACCGCACCACGATCCGCACGCAAACCAGCACCAGCACGGCAATCCCCAGCGGCTTGTGCAACGCCACCAGGAAATCGTGCCGCCCCGATACCGACGCCACCATCCCCACCCCGATGAACAGCATCGCGACGATCATCGCGGCCATCACCCAATGCAGCAGCCTCGCCGGCAAGCTAAACGTCGTCGTCGCCTTCATCATCGTCCCTCCGCACTCAATCGCGCCGCGCCGGCCACGCCGGCTTCTTCACTCGTCCGGCGCAGATACGAATCCGCATACGCCGCGGACCGCGCCGCCAGCAACGGATCCCCCGACACCTGAATCCCCTGCGGCAACACGGTCGGGTCGTAATTCACGTCCCGGCACGGCCCGCTGTCCTGCGCCTCCACGCGATCGAGCACGAGCGTCCCCGCGTCGATCGTCGTACGCTGCGCGGGCCAAGTCTTCGTCGCGTCGTCCACCGGGTCGCCGGGCTCCGCCAGCGTGACCAGCAACTTCCACTTCTGCGCGCCGCCCGCGATGCGCCGCGTCAGGTCCTGCTGCAGCACATTCGGATCCGCGGCCGTCGCGACGTCGCCGGCGCCCGTCGTCTGCTCCGGCACGACGCGCCACCGCACCGCCTGGCGCTTGCCGGCGGCATCGACGAAGTAGAACGCGTTCAGCCCGTAATAGCTTTCGGTGACGTAACTCGCGCTCGGCTTCGCACCCTTCACCCAGGCGCGGAATGCGGCCGTCTCCGGATGCGCGCCGAAAAACGCCTTCACCTTCGCCGGATCGGGCTTGCCCGTCGCCGGATCCGGCCGGGTCGCCAGCAACTGCGCGTAGAACGCCTTCGGCGTCGCCACCGGAAACACCGGCATCGCGTTCATCCCGGTCCGCCATTGCTGGCCGTCCGGCGCGGTGAGCTTCAGCGCGAGGCTGCGGATCGGCACGCTGCTGTCGGGCGCATACGGATTCCCGCCCGGCAGCGCGAAGCGCCCGACCACGGGCGTGCGCACCGCCTTGAAGAACGGCGCGACGGAATATGCGCTCGCGGCGCCGTTGCCTTCGAAGTAACCGGTCACGCACACGCCCTTCGCGTGATTGCGCCGGAAACCCGGATGCTCGCCGCCGGCCGTCTGCAGCGCGTCGACGAGCCGGTGCGGGGTCAGACGCGCCGGCGCGAGCCAGCCGCCAACATACCCGAAGGCCACGGCCACGCCGGCCACCGCGCCGCCGATCACGGCCCAGCGCCACCACCCGCGCCCGGGTTCGCGCGGCGGCGAAGAAGAGGAAGATTGCTTCATGGATGCACTCCCGATCGTCAGATCATTGTCGAACGCGTGTAGGACGCCACCCGCGCCGCTTTATTCCATCAAGAAATTTTTCGTATGCTGACGGAATAAGCGGCGCCGACCGGCGTCCTACGCGGCATCTCCACGCTTATCGGCTCGCGCCCCGGCCATGCCCTCAAACGCCCCCGACGACGACGCATTGCGCGAACTCATCCCCAGGCTGCGACGCTTCGCGCTCTGGCTGGCGCGTGACGTCCACGCGGCCGACGATCTTGTCCAGTCGACGCTCGAGCGCGCGCTGTCGCGCTGGGCGAGCCGCCGCGACGACGCGTCGCTGCGCAGCTGGCTGTTCACGATCCTTTACCGGCAGTTTCTCGACGGCAAACGCAGCGCGAAGCGCTACGCGTGGCTGCTCGGCCGCATTCGCGACGACGACGAAGCGCACTGGCCGTCCGCCGAACGCGAGGCAACCGCGCGCGCGACGCTCGAAGCGTTCGGCCGGCTCTCCGACGAGCAGCGCAGCCTGCTGCTGCTCGTCGCGGTCGAGGGCTTCACGTATCAGGAAGTCGCCGACCTGCTCGACGTGCCGATCGGCACCGTGATGTCGCGACTCTCCCGCGCGCGCCGGGCACTGCGCCAGCTCAGCGACGGCGAGCTTCCCGCTCCTTCTCTCCGCTTGATGAAATGAACACGCTCCGTCCCGACGAACATGATCTCCAGGCCTATGTCGACGGCCAGCTCGACGACGATGCGCGCGCCGCGGTCGAGCGATATCTCGCGCTGCATCCGGAGAGCGCGGAACAGGTGAAGCAATGGCAGATGGATGCGCAGCGGTTGCGGGCCGCGCTCGAGAGCGTGCGGATGCCTGGCGAAAATCCTGCGCTCGATCCGGCGGCGCTTCGTGCGAAGCGTGCGGAGCGCTCGCGGGTGCGGTTCGCGATGGCGGCTTCGTTCGTGTTCTGTATCGGGCTCGGGACGTTTGGCGGGTGGCAGGCGCGCGGGTGGAACGCGGCGCCGCCGATTGCGCCGATGAGCGATGCGGTCGAGGCTTACCGGATGATGGCGGTCGATCAGACCGCGAAGGTGGACTTCCGGCCGACGAGTGCGAAGGATTTGCAGACGTGGCTCACCCGGCGCATGGGGGCGTCGGCGAGGCTGCCGGATTTGAGTGCGGCCGGGTTCCGGCCGGTTGGCGGGCGGTGGTTTACGACGGACAGCGGCGCGACAGCTGCGATGGTGCTCTATGAGGACGACGCCGGGCGGACGCTGAGTTTCTATCTCCGACCGGCGGAATCGAAACATCGACTGCTGCCAGCCGGGCAACGTGTGGATGGGTCGTTGCTGGCGCGGTATGGGTCGGTGAACGGGCTCAACTTCGCGGTGGTCGGGCCGGTGGATAATTTGGGGGAACAGGCTGTCGTGCGGGCGCTCGATCAGCAGATTTGATCGGGGCTATGCACGGCCGGTGCGCGGCTGTTACGCGCTGCCTGCGGTTCAGCCGAGGCGATTCGATCAGCCAGATGGCGCTCACGCTCACCGTTCGAGTCCACAGCGTTTGGATTCGCTTTCGCGGTGGTTATCCACATCGTGAACATCGTCGCGATGCGATCGCGGATGGACGCACCTTCTTCGCTTTCGATGTCACAGGATTTGGCGTCGTTTCAGCGCGGGATATCCACATCGGCCGCAACGACTCCGCGTACCGTCGCTCGTCGGTCCCCTCGCCTTTGAGGGGCACAGCATTTCGAGTAATTTCGCGTGGTGATATCCACAACGCACTCACGGAGCCAATGCACAGGGTTTTGTGCTTCGTTGCGTTCGGGTTATCCACATGCAACGACTCGTCGCCGTCGAAGCACCAGACGCTATCTCCTTCGTGCCTACCGCCCAGCTCGAGCAACCGTTGGGGATCAGGGATTCAGACACGCGCACCGAAATTCGCCTAGGCCCGGCCAATTGTCCGCATACATTCTTGCTACGCGCGCTTCACCAAACGCCACGTTACCCAGTGCACCTTGAGATCGCCGAGATTGTCCCTGACGAGCATGTCCGGCATCGCAGCCCCGGCTTCGACGCGCAGCGTCTTGCCGCCGTATTCGTCCGTTTGCCAGTCACCAGAAACCGGGCAGATATCGGCAGTGCGGACCTGCGCGACGGTTTCCTGCTCCGGCTGCGGCGTTGACGGCTGCTCGAGGAAGTACTGCGATTCATCGGGGATGACGCCGTCCGCGTATCGCTTGTCTTCCCACAATAGTCGCCAGTGCGTCTTGACGGCCGTTCGCGTCTCGTCATCCCTGAGGTTCGGCGCGCGGATGTCCCGAATGAAATAATTGAAGCAGCCGTTGCTGCGCAGACTGCGATTGCCGACCGGCACGACACCCAGCACCTTCGATTGTTCGACGGCAACGGGTTCCCAGATGCCGTCGCAAGGCACTTTGTCTCCGGACTTGATCACCGGGCCGACGGCTTCCGGAACCTCGGGCAGATGCTCTGGAAATATCGGATACGGAAGCGTGTAGAAGCTCTGCTCGTAGGCATTCGGGGACAGCAGCAGCCCTACCGAGCGTAGTTGTGCGAGATCGGTATGTCCTGGCTCGAATGGCGCATGCTCCATCTGATATTCCGATGCATGCAGCAGTTGAGCCAGCGCATCGACCTTCGGCGGGTAGGGAGCAGCCTGCGCACCGCGATCCCAGTAATCGTAATGGGGGAAGAAATACGCGTTCAAATGGTTGTACCGATCGACCGCATATTGCAGCGCCTCGCCGCGCTGCCAGACGTACCGGTACCCTCGGGCCAACTCAGGCAATCCTCGATCGTACGCGGCGAGAATTTCGAAGATGGTCGGCAAATTGTCTGCCGGCATGGCCTCCGGATCATCTTCGGGCCAAGTCTTCACCGCGTTCTCGTATTCGTTCGCGAAGATCGCAAACGCATCGCGCTTGCGCTTCCAGAGCGAGAAACTGGTCAACCGTTGAAGCAGCCAGAAAATCCTGCGCCGCGTCGCATCGTCCGTCATGTCGTACTGCTTGATCGTATTCCTCATCGCTGACCTTCGTAATTCGCTGCCGATCGTGTCGTTGCCGTCACTTTGCTGTTGGTCGACTTGGTTTGGATTTCGTCACTCGCCAGCCGGCGTGTCTTCGTCGAGTAGTAGATGTCGTCCTCGTACTTGCTGTAGCCGTAGACTTTCTCAACATTCTCCCAGTTCGTCTTGTGGAATTCGATCTTGACACCGTTGAATTCCCGCTGAACGTGCAGGTCGGCATGTCCGGTGACGTTCTCGAACTGCTGCTTGATCTTGTTCCCTTCTTCGGTCACGTATTCCGACAGTTTGCCGAAGTCGACGACCAATTGATCGCCACCGCCCTCGAGATACTGCACGGGTGTCGCCGTGCCGTACTGTTCGGCAATCTTTCCGGCCCACGCATTGGCCGTCGGCATCCGCTCGCCGAAATCGTGCGGCAACTGCATGACCACAATGAACCCGTTGCCGTTCCAGGTGTCCAGCACAGCGGCGAGCCTGCGCCACTCCTCCGCAGTCTTCGGCGGCTCGCCGACACCCCAGAACGCGGGGTTTCTGCCGCCCGCTGAACTGCCGCTCTTGTAATTCGCGAGTTCGGACGGATTGCCGAACACGCGATATACCTTCTTGCCCGCAAGCTCCTTCGCAGTCAGTGCCTTGATCTCGCCGCTGAACGACGCAATGTCGAGAAAGACATCGGCGTCGTCGAACATTGGCATTTTGCCTTTCCTCTTGAGGATGTCCGGCCATCCCTGGGCAATTTTCGCGCCGTATTTCGCGTTGAGCAGCGCTTCGACCTTACCTTCGTCAGCCAGGCATTCCGCGGACGGAAAGCGGCCCCGCCGAATATCGCGGGCCAGCCTGCGTTCTTGCAGATACGCCTCGGCCTCGCGCTGGAGCTTCGGTACACCGCCTGTCGCGATTTCATGCACCTCGCCGCGATAGACCATGTTCTGCAGCACCTTGAGCTTCGCGTTCAGCTCCTTGATCGCCTCCGGCACGATCTTGTCGGCCATGTCCTGAATCGCGTGAAAGCCGCTGCTGACACGCTCGAGCGCGGCCCGCCATTTGTCCGGCAGCATTCGACCAACGCGCGCCTCGAGTGAACGCTGAATGGCCACGCGAACCGTTGCGCAAAAATCCTTCAGTCGGGAAATCGCCTGCGCCTGGTACTTGGCCAGGTCCAGTGACTTTAGCCACTTCGGCGCGTCGCCGTGCCCCATCCGGTTCAGGAATTGCACGACCGCCTTGAGCAGTTCGGCATCTTTCGCCACATCCCCGGTGACCTTCAGCAGCAGACGCCCGACGCCCTTGATGACGCCGCCCACCACCGGAATCAGCGCAAAGATGAGTACGACCAGCAGCACGCGCTGCATCGTATCGTTTCGCTTGATCGGATCCTGGCTCATGCCGATGCTGACGGCCAGCAGATCGCGAACGGCGGTCGCGTCGCCCACGAGCGGAATCATGCCGATCACCGCATCGACGATGATCTGGCTGATTGTTTGCTTTTCGTTGAATGCACCTTCCAGCGTTCCCCAGCACCACTGCCCGACTTCCAGCGACGTTGCCCTGAAATCCTCGATCGTCCAGCTCACGCTCACGCTCCCCCGTGCTTGTTGATGATTGAATCGATGTCGGCGTCGGACAGGCTGCTTCCCTTGTAGTCGGGATTGGCGGTCGTATCCTTGCGCGCATACGCGCGCGCATCGGGCCCGAGTTCAACCTTGATGGCGCCGGCCGGCACGTTTTCCAGATGCATCCGGCCCTGCGAATCAAGCACGCCTTCGCGCGTGGTGCCATCGGGCAGCGTCGCAACGTACTTCGCACCCTGGACGGGCTCGTTGTCGTGATACTGGTATTGCAGCGCCGCCGCATGCGTGGAAGTCGGCATCGCCGGCAACGGATATGCCATGCTCGTCGGGCCAGCGAACGTATGCGACGCGCCTTTGATGTCGACCTTTCCGGGCGCATGAACTTCGACGTTGCCATCCTTGATCCGGATGTACGCGCCGCCGCTCGTCAGCACGATCCCCTGATCAGCCGCGATCTCGATCCGATCGGTTGCGGACACAACCTTCACCGCCTTCTGCGCGGTGACTTCGACGTTGTCCGACTGCGCCTGAATCTCGACCTTGCCCTTGCCCGCGAACAGCTTCATCCCAGCGTTCTGCGCGAACAGGCTCAGCTTCTGCCCGATGCTGCCGATCAGCGACTTGCCCGCCGCGACATGCACGCTCTGTCCGCTCGCGACGTTCACGTGATCGTTCGCGACTAAGTGCAGCGACTGCTGCGTCGACATCCCGATCCCCGACGGGCTGCCGAACAGCATCACCGGTTCCTTGAACGCGTTCGCGCTGCCCGTGCCGCCACCCGCCGTGCGTCCACCGGACGCGCTGCCCGACGCGCTGTCCTGCGTCGCGTCGGTGAATGCGCGCATCGTCTCGTGCGCATCCATCAGGCTTTCCGCCTGATGCTGCTCGCTCACGCCCGACATCGCCTCGACGAGGCTCTCGCCCGTCACCAACTGCTGCTGCGCTTCCTTCACGTCGAGCGGCTGGCTGTTCGGCGCCTTCGGATGAGTCGTGACGTACAGCCCCTGGCTCGCCCGCACCGCGCCATACGCATCCGAACGCAGATCGAAGCCGCTGCCCAGATACGATCCGCGCGAATTGCCGTTCTGATCGATGAGGTAACCCAGATGCAGCAGGCTGTTCGCGCTGCTGCTCATCAGCTGCACGCGGTTCTGCCCGGTCGCGTCGTCCATCACGAGATGGTTGTAGCCGCTGCCCGAATATTCTTTCGACCGATAGCCGGAGAGAATCCCGTCGCTATGCCACTGCGGTTGGTTCGCGCCGTTGTACACACGCCCGACCGCGAGCGGCCGATCGCAATCGCCGCCCACATAATCGATCAGCACTTCTTCGCCGATCCGCGGCACATGCACGCCACCGTAACCGCCACCGGTATCCGACTGCACGACGCGCACCCAGCATGACGCGTTCTCGTTGCCCGGGTTCAGACGATCCCATACGAACTGCACACGAATCCGGTTCAACTCGTCCGTATAGACTTCCTCGCCCTGCGGCCCGACGACGATCGCCGTCTCGAGATGCATCTTCGGCTTCTCGTGTTCGAACGGGCTGCGATACGGCACGCTCACGCGCTGTGCCTCCACCTCGACGAGATAGAAGCCGACCGAGCCATCGTCGTGCGCTACCTGCAGTCCTGGCGTGTTGTCGTATCGAGCGCGTGTCCGGTCCAGCGCGCGCGCCAGGCTATGCGGGAAATCAGAATCGCTGCCGGGAACCGGCAGGTTGTTCTCGATCCACCATGCAACCTCGATCGCAGCGAATTCTCGCTGATCAGCAGAATCGCGATCGTGTTCGGGATGGTCGGCAAGCGTGAAACGCCGGCCCGCATCGATACCGCGCACGCCACCTGATCCGAAGAAGCGCTTCGCCTGCGACTCCCATCCCTCCATCCGGATCTTCGACAGGTGATCGCCGCGCGACTGGTCCAGATACGTATAGCCACCCGTGTACTCGTACACCTCGAGCTGGTCGGGCAATACCCCTTGGCCGCCCATCGTCGGCACCGATGTGCCTTTCGGGTTCGCCGCCTGCGCCGGGTTCTTGTAATCGAACGTGCGTGTCGTCAGGGTCACGCTCTGCAGCGTGCGCGTGCCCGACCATTGCGTGAATGCGTCGGCTTCACCCGCTGCGCCGCCGTGGTAGAAGCGCACGGTTTCCGGCGACAGCGGCGCGAACTCCTGCAGGTTATCGGTGATGAGGAGCGTATGCGACCTACCGTCGTCGGCCTGTTGCCACGCGCAGTAGAGACCCTCGTCCTCCATCAACCGGTGCACGAGGTTCCAGTCAGTTTCACTCTGTCGCGTGAATGACCGATTCGGCAACGGCTGCGACAACGCAAAGCGGAATCGCCCGCGCGCTTCTGGATGCATGCCCAGCACATCGGAAATGATGTCCTCGGCGTTCTTGTCGATCCAGATCTTCTCGTCCCGGCGAAACCGAAGCACGTGCATCCACGCGTGCAGTTCCAGCTGATAGGTCGTCAGGCCACCGTTCGCGCCGAGTCGACGTGCGGTATACACGTAGCCATTGATCGGGCGGTAGGAATTGTCTGGCTGCTGAATCCAGAGCGTCGCAGCCTGCGCAATCAGCTTCTTGAGTTCGAGGCCGCCATCGCTCGAAATCACGTCGAGCGTGAATGAATAGTCTCGGCCGATCCGCGATCGGCCCACCGCGCGCTGTACGGTGAGTGCGTTGGCGCCCAGCGGCGTATCCAGCTTGAGCAAACGGTCCTGCTGAAGCAAGCCACCGCGAATCGCGGCGCCGATGTCCGGCATGTTCATGATTGGGCCCTTTTTTTATTTCAGCACCCTCGGATGGTGTCTGACACGCAATTTCGCGCGATTTTACCGGCTTGTCGTGGCTCGGCTGTTAAACATCGTTGGATCGAACGTTGAGAATATTGAATTCGGTGCCCTGCCTCAGTCCGTCGGTCTGGCGTTCATGGTCCGAGCGATTCTACTCAGCAATCCGTTCCCTGATTGATCGCAGGTCTCACAGCCCGACGATCCGGTTGTCCATCCACCGCACGCAGTGCATATCCTCCCCGGATCACAGTCGGCGAACTGTGCTTATCCAAAGGTGTTAACAGAGTTCGTATACATACGTAGTGATAGTTAACAAGCTCGGTGCCTCACAGTGGATAACCTCCGTAACGCCCTGAATTTCCAAGACGAATCGGAACGCATAACCACCGGCGATGCACACGCAAAACTCTGTGAAGCACAGAACAACTTTTCGTCGATTCACAGCCACGCCGACATATCCTCAATCGTTCCACTGTGAATCCAGAGGGTTGCCGGACGGTTATCCAGAGGGCAATGTGGATAACGTCACAGCGCATCGACACGTTTTGCTGTGAGGCGAAGCAGTGAAGCCAACGTGCCCGGCATCGCGAGACTTCATCGATCATCGACACCCGCACACGCCCGATTCAAAAAATTTTCACGAAGGGACTTGCGCACCTCCAAAACCCTCTCTATAATTCGCGGCTTCTTAGGCTCGTAGCTCAGTTGGTTAGAGCACCACCTTGACATGGTGGGGGTCGTTGGTTCGAATCCAATCGAGCCTACCAACGAACAAAATGAAGGGGTCTGGCAGTGCGCATTGCCTACGGGCAATCCGGCTCGCCAACATACAAACGCCACGCGGCAACATCGCGTGGCGTTTTTCTTTTTGCGGTCGAAATAGCGCATGCACGCGCGCGACGCTCCATGTGCGATACATGCGCGACTGGCGGCCAGCAATCGACAAGGCAGGGCGCAAAGCCCCCGCTCGTCAAGCATCAATGCAGATGCTTCAACTTGTCAGGATTCCGCACGACATAGATCGCGACGATCTTCCCGTCTTCGATCTCGAGCGCCGTGGTCTGCAACTCGCCGTCGGCTTCCAGCGTGACGAAACCCGGCAACCCGTTGACGAACCCGGCACGCACGAGCGTCGACGCATGCGTGGCGAACAGCCCGGCCAGGTATTCGTGCACCTTCATCACACGCTCGAAGCCGAACACCGGCTTGCCCGCGGCCGAGCGCTTGCCGCCGCCGTCCGAATGCAGGCTCACGTCCTCGGCGAGCATCGCGCCGAGCGCGCGCATGTCGCCGCTGCGTGACGCCGCGAAGAACGCCTCGGCCAGCTCGATCCCGCGCTGCTTCTCGACATGAAACCGCGGCCGCGCCTCGCGTACATGCGTGCGCGCGCGCGCCGCAAGCTGCCGGCATGCGGCCGGGTCACGCTGGATCGTCGTCGCGATCTCGTCGAATTCGAGGCCGAACACGTCGTGCAGAAGAAACGCCGCGCGTTCGAGCGGCGAGAGCCGTTCGAGCGCGAGCATCAGCGGCAGCGTGACGTCCTCCTGTTCATCTTCCTCGACGACCGGCTCCGGCAGCCACGGGCCGATATACGTCTCGCGCTGGTGCCGCGCGGACTTCAGCTGATCGAGGCACATGCGCATCACCATGCGTCGCAGGAACGCCTCGGGCACGCGCACCTCCGTGCGATCGACGTCCATCCAACGGATGAACGCCTCCTGCACGATGTCCTCGGCGTCCGCGACGGAACCGAGCATCCGGTACGCGACGCGGATCAGCGTGCGACGCAGCGGATCGAAGCTTGCCGCAGCGTCGTCCCGGTCTTCGGCGCTGCCCGCGGCCGGATCGAGGTCCGTCATCAGGCCACCATTTTCGCGGCAGCGGCTTTCGCTTCAGCCGGATCGATCCACAGCCCGAAGCCGACGGCCAGCCGGTTCCAGCCGTTGATCACGTTGATCATCACCGTGAGTTTCACCTGTTCCTCCTGGCTGAAATGGTCGTTCAGCGCCGCATACGCGGCTTCGTGCGCGCCATGGCCCTCCGACAGCCGCGTGAGCGCGTCGGTCCAGCCGAGCGCCGCGCGTTCGCGGTCGGTGTAGCAGGGCGCCTCGCGCCACGCGGCCAGCAGGTTGATGCGCTGCTCGGTCTCGCCTTGCTCGCGCGCCTCGACGGTGTGCATGTTAAGGCAGTTCGCACACGCGTTGATCTGCGATGCGCGGATCTTGATCAGCTCGATCAGCGTCGGCTCGAGGCTCCCGGCGGCGGCGACCGATACGGCCATCCAGTTCTTCATCAGCGCGGGGGCGGCGGCAAATGGATTGAGTTTCGCAGTCATGGTTCCTTCTCCTTTCGTGTGGGTTCCGGTGATATGACGAGCGAGACCCCCGCGCGTGTGACATCGACGCGAAAAATTTTTCAAAAGCCGGGAAGCGCACGGAGGGCAGGGCAGTTGAACATCGCACCGACGGCCGCGATGCCAACGTGCGGATCGGGGCCGATATCGACTGCGTGACGCCGTCCCTCCGGTGTGCCCCGGTCGTCGACCTTTCATGCGTGCCGCGCGGCTGTCATGAGGCGACGGTAATGCCGACGCGCAGGCATGCCCTTTGCGATCGACCTCCCAGCCCCGCCATCACGGGCATCGACGGTTTGTTACGCCGCCGCCGCTCGAAGCGCGAGTGCTTTCATTTGTCTTTCGTCTTCGTTTCGCTCGAAATCCGATTCGCGACGTTCACATTTCTGGCCCATACTGTTCTGCACGGGCAGATGAAGTGTCGCCGCACCAGCGGCCCGGCGCGCGCGCCGGCTGCCCGACGACGCAGCATTGAAGGTCGCACGTCAGCCGCGCGCATCCGAGCGCAAGGCTTTCCTTTTTCCGGCAACGCAACGCAGCGAATCGCGACGTGGACGGTAAACCGATGAGCCTCCTTGCATCCCAGCTTCAGCGCCGTTATCAGGACGTGCGCGCCCATAGCGTCGCGTTGACGGCGACGCTGTCCGCCGAAGACCAGGCCGTGCAGTCGATGCCCGATGCGAGTCCGGTGAAATGGCATCTCGCGCATACGACCTGGTTCTTCGAAACCGTCGTACTGATGCGCCGCGTGCGCGGTTACGCGCCGTTCGACGACGCGTTCCAGTTCCTCTTCAATTCCTATTACGAAGCGCTTGGCCCGCGCCATCCGCGGCCGCAGCGCGGGCTGCTCACGCGTCCGTCGCTCGACGAGGTGCATGCGTACCGTCGGTACGTCGACGACGCGATGCTGCGCGCGCTGGACGGTGCCGATCCGGCGTTGCTCGCCGCGATCGCGCCCGAGATCGAACTCGGCCTGCATCACGAACAGCAGCATCAGGAGCTGATCGTCACGGACATGCTGCATGCATTCTCGTGCAACCCGCTGAAGCCCGCGTTCCGGCCGCGCAATGGCACCGACGGGCATGCGGCCCTGGCCGCGGGCGATGCCGGCCCGTTGCGCTGGATGCAACAGCCGGGCGGACTCGTCGAGATCGGCCACGACGGCGACGCGTTCTCGTTCGACAACGAACGGCCGCGCCATACGGCGCTCGTGCGTCCGTTCGAGATCGCGAACCGTCTCGTGACGAATGCGGAATTCGCGGCCTTCATCGCGGACGGCGGTTACGCACGCCCTGAATACTGGCTGTCGGACGGCTGGGCGACGGTGCAGCGGGAAGGGTGGCGAGGGCCCGCTTACTGGATTTCCGACGACGATGATGAGCCGGAAACCGTACACGCATGGCGCGCGTTCGGCCTGCACGGCGTGGAGCCGCTCGCACCCGATGCACCCGTGTGTCACGTGAGCTTCTACGAAGCGGCCGCGTACGCGGAGTGGGCCGGCGCACGCCTGCCGACCGAATTCGAATGGGAAGCCGCAGTCGGCGCGGACGGTATTGAGCAGATGCTCGGGCACGTGTGGCAATGGACGCGTTCGTCCTACGAGCCGTATCCGGGCTTTCGGCCGCTCGCGGGAGTCGCGGCCGAATACAACGGCAAGTTCATGGTCGGCCAGCAGGTCCTGCGCGGCAGCAGCATCGCGACGCCGCCGGGGCACGAACGGCCGACGTACCGCAATTTCTTTCCGCCGGCCGCGCGCTGGCAATTCACGGGAGTGCGACTTGCGCGAGACGTCTGATCTGACGGCCACGAGCGGTGGCCTGCAACCCGCCCGCGATTCGCGGCCGAGCGCGTTCGAGCGCGATCTGATCGACGGACTGTCGCGCACGCCGCGCAGCATTTCGCCGAAATACTTCTACGATGCGGCCGGCTCGGCGTTGTTCGACCGCATCTGCGAGTTGCCCGAGTACTACCCGACACGCACGGAACTCGGCATCCTGCGCGATCGCGCGGCCGAGATCGTGCGGCGCGTCGGCCCGCATGCGGACATCGTCGAATTCGGCGCGGGCTCGCTCGAGAAGATCCGCGTGCTGCTCGACGCGTGTGCGGACAACTACGCGAACGCGCCGGCGCGCTACGTGCCGATCGACATCTCGGCCGACTACCTGCACGGCGCCGCCGCGCGGCTGCGTGCCGCGTATCCGTGGCTCGACGTCGCGCCGATCGCGGCCGACTACACGAAGGCCGAGCAACTGGCCGAACTGACGGAGACGCCGCGCCGGCGCATCGGCTTCTTCCCCGGCTCGACGATCGGCAACTTTTCGCCGGAGGAAGCCGATGCGTTCCTGCGCGACGCCGCGCGGCTGTTGCGCGGCGGCGGCCTGCTGGTCGGCGTGGATCTCGTGAAGGACGAGCGCACGCTGCATCGCGCGTACAACGACGCGCAGGGCGTGACCGCGCGGTTCAACCTGAACCTGCTCGCCCGCGCGAACGCCGAGCTCGGCGCGGACTTCGATCTCGACGCGTTCTCGCATTACGCGTTTTACGACCGGGAACGGCAGCGCATCGAGATGCATCTCGTCAGCGATATCGCGCAAGCGGTGCACGTGCGTGGCCACGCGTTCCGCTTCGACGCGGGCGAGCACATTCACACGGAGAACTCGCACAAGTTCACGATCGACGGCTTCCATGCGATCGCGCGCCGGGCGGGCTTCGAGCCCGACACCGTGTGGACCGACGCGGACAATCTGTTCAGCGTGCACTGGCTGCGCAGCGTCGACGATATCCGCGCGTGACGTCGTTCGATCGGCGCGCACGGCGTGCGTCGCCGGCGCGCTTTTCGGCAAAAATTCCCGCCTTTGCCGATTCGATGCGCCGTCGCAACGGCGTGTCGAATCGCCCGCCACCCTTGTCCTGCAAGGCTTTGCGCCTCCCCGTAAACGTCCGTTACCGGTCTCGCAGACCGGTTTCACCTGTGTCGGCGCCCGGTGCCTAGACTCCGAACCGTAGTCACATGACGCACGACACGTGCAGGGAGTCGCGAAATGAGCAAGAAACTTATCCTCGGTGCAGTTCTCGGTGTAGCGGCGCTGGCAGCTTCGGGTGTCGCATCGGCCCATGTCGACCTGTCGGTCGGGATCGGTGTGCCGGGCGTTTATGAGGCGCCGGCGCCGGTCTACGTGGCGCCGCCTCCGCCGGTGATGTACGCGCCGGTGGGTTACCGCGACGACGACTGGCGTGCGCGTCAATGGCGTGAACACGAGTGGCGTCGCCGTGAATGGCGCGAGCACGAGTGGCGCGAGCGCGCCTGGCGTGACGGCGACGGCTGGCGCGGCCGCTGGAACTGAACCGGGCGACCGGCTCACGAGAATACTGATCACGACGACAAGAGGAGAGTGATCGCATGATGCCCATTCGACACATCAGGTCGTGCGCGGCGGCCGCCGTCGTTGCGCTCGCAACGATCGGCAGCGCGCACGCGGCGGGCTGCATGAAGGGCGCGGTGGTGGGCGGCGTCGCCGGCCACTACGCGGGACATCACGCCGTGGTCGGCGCGGTCGGCGGCTGCATCGTCGGCCACCACATGGCGAAGAAGCACGAGCAGGAGGTGGCGGCGCAGCGCAAGGCCACCGCGCAGGGCGTGCAGCCGGCGCAGTAAGCGCGCACAACGGCGGAAACGGCGCGACGGTGCCGTTTCCGCCTTTCATCTCCCTTCGTCCGACGACGGCCGGCCACGCAGTCCGCGCGCGCGACCGGCATATCGCATATTGATCTGACGAATGCGCATCTCGCACACCGTTACGATCATTTACAACGTCGAGTCGCGCGGAAACCGCGTGTTCCTAGAATGCAATCATTCGAACACGCTCCAGGGAGCAAACAATGAAAACGCAACGATATCTGTCCGTACTGGCCGCCGCGCTCCTCGCACTCGGTGCCGTTTCCGCGAATGCGGCAGCCGGCGGCAATGGTGGTGGTGGCGGCAACGGTGGTGGTCACGGTGCCGGCGGCATGGGTGGCAACGCGGGCGGCATGTCCGCCGGCCACATGAGCGGCGAAGCACTGAGCAACTCGAACAGCGTGCACGCGGGCGACCGCGACAAGGGCCTCGCACGCGCAGCCGACCGCTCCGACACGATCGCCGATCGTGCAGGCACGCAGCCGGGTCACGGTCACGCGCATACGCACGGCCATACCGCGCATGCGTCGACGTCCACGCATCACGCACATCGCAACGCATTCGGCCGCACGCTGTAACTGCGGCGCACGCATGTGGAGAAAGGGCGCTTCGGCGCCCTTTTTCGTGGCGGGGAGAAAACGGAGGTGCTGCGCACCGCGATCGCATCGACCCCGATTTGCAACCAGCCGTAACCACACGCGCGAACCCGCTAGGATACGAATCGCTTTCATTCGTATGACAAGCGGATTCATCGCAGCCGGATCGATGAAACGAAAAAAAGGGCGGCTCGTCGCCGCCCTTCGTTTCAGCGTCCCGCGCCCGCCAGCGGCGCGACGGCTGCGACCGGCTCGAACAACGCATCGGCCTGCCTGACGCGCACGAATCGCGCGGCCTCTCCGCCGTCCACCAGCGCACGGAAATGCGCGTCGCCGCACACGAGCTTCGCGCGCTCGTGCTCGCTCGTCACGTCGCCGTCGGCATTCGGCGTATCGACGACGAAATACAGCCGCTCGCCTCCGTCCTGCTCCGCGAGCACCGCCCAGTCCGGGTGATAGCTGCCGAGCGGCGTCGGCACGCGGAACCACGCGGGCAGCTTCGCGTACAGCTTCACGCCGTCGTGCGCCTCGAGCGCATCGGCGAACGCACGCTCCGCGTCGGTCTCGCACACGACGGCCTCGTGGATCGACTTCCGCGCATCGGGCCGCAGATTGCGCAGATAGCCGGTCAGCGCCTCGCTTTCGAACGACTCGAGCGCATGCACGTGGCGTTCGCCGAGCTTGCGGTACGCGATGCCCGCAACCAGCGCAAGCCGCTTGCAGCGGTTGATCGCCTCGGCGGCCAGCGCGATGAACTGCTGCGGATTCACGCGGAAATCGTCGAGCCGGCCGCTGTCGGCCAGGATCGTCGCGAGCGAGCGGCGCGTGAGCTGCGTGCGGTCCTGCAGTTCGGTGAGCAGGTCGGGCAGCGGCAACTCGCCTTCGTCGATCAGCACCGTGCCGGCGCCCGCCACCTCGATCGCCTCGATGCCGGCCTTGCCGATGTCGATCTCGGCCTTGCGCCATTGCAGCCGTGCGCGTGCGATGTCCGGCGCGTCGCGCAGCGCGGCCGTGCAATCGCGCACGAGCTTCGCGTTGTCGAATTCGACGCTGTACACGGTGCGATGGCGGATGCGGTCCCACAACGCGCGGAAGTCGTCGCCGAACACGACGGCCTTGCCCGAAGCATCGCGCCGCAACGCGATCGCGCGACGCTCGTCCGCATTGCGCACCGCGAAGCGGCCCGACAGCTTGCGCAGCGTCGCGACGATCGGCGCGCGCAGCGTCTCGAACGCGACGGGCAGCACGAGCGCGCTCTGGCGCAGCGCATCCTTGAGCCGGTCGAGCACCTTGCCCTGCGCGTCGACGTAGCCCTGCTCATGCAGATGCGCCCACAGCACGCGCGACAGCTCGATGCCGAGTGCGTGCGCGGGCCCGTCGCCTTCCTGCACCGGCAGCGCCGCGAACTGATGTTCCTCGACGATCCCGAAGCGAATGCCCGTATCGGCCTCGATTTCCTTCTGCAGGTTCTCCGCGAACGACTCGTAGCGCTCGGTCGCGATCACGGTGAGCGTGTTGACGCCCGGGTCGCGCACGCGTTCGCCGTCCTGGTCGACCGCGAGGCGCAGCCCGCGGCCGAGCGTCTGGCGACGCTCGCGTTCGGTCTGGATGTCGCGCAACGTGCAGATCTGGAACACGTTCGGGTTGTCCCAGCCTTCCTTCAGCGCCGAATGCGAGAAGATGAACTTCAGCGGCGTGTCGAACGACAGCAGCGCTTCCTTCTCGCGCATGATGAGGCCGTACGCGCGCTCCGCGTTCTCGCGTGCCGCGGCGCTGCTTTCGCTCGTGTCGGTCCAGCCGCCCTTGCGGTCGATCGAGAAGTAGCCGTTATGTGCGCGCTCGACTTCGAGCGCGACGTCGACGCCGTCGAACAGCGCACGGTAGGCCGGCACGCGCGCCGCGCGCGCATATTCCTCTTCGAAGATCAGCGCGTAGTCGCCCTTCACGGGCATTCCGTTTTCGTCGTAGCGGCGATAGCGCTCGACCGAATCGACGAAGAACAGCGACAGCACCTTCACGCCGCGCTCGGCCAGACGCAATTCCTTGTCGAGATGCTCGCGGATCGTGCGGCGGATCATCTCGCGCTGCACGGCGAGCGTGTCGATGTCGCCGAACGCCTCGCCGAGCGACAGGAACGCCTCGCCTTCCGGATGGCGCAGCTCGACGTATTCGGCACCTTTCACCGCATGCACCTCGCCGATTCGCAGCCCCGCGTACAGCGCGCGCCTGGTCAGGCGTTCGAGATCGTCGCCGTCGGTCGCCGACACGATCTGGCGCTTCACGCCGGCCGCGGTCGCGACGTCGAGCTCGATGCGCGCGCTGATCGCGCCGCGCCGGTTCGACACACCGACGAGCCGCACGTACGGCTTGTTGTGCGCATCCTCGACGATCGCCGACGCGATCTCGATCTGCTTGACGAGCTTGCGCTCGTACGCGTCGACCGCGTCGAGCCGGTACACCATGTGGTGGCGGTCGACGTGCGTCGCCGAATAGCGCAGCGTGCAGAGCGGCGCCATCGCGGCGAGCGCTTCGCGCCCGCGCCCCTCGAGCCCGCCGTCGACGCTTTGCGGCTCGTCGACGATCACGATCGGCCGCGTCGCGCGGATCAGGTCGATCGGCTTCTCGCCGCCGGTCTTCTCGCTGTCCTTGTAGAGGTTGTTGATCTCTTTCTTGTTGATCGCGGCGACCGTCATCACCATGATCTGGATCGCCGCGCTCGCCGCGAAGTGGCGCACCTGGCCGAGCTTCGCGGAGTCGTACAGGAAATAGTCGTACGGCACGCCCGCGTACAGCGCGCGGAAATGGTCCTCGGTGATCGAAAGCGTCTTGTGCACGCCTTCCTTGATCGCGATCGACGGCACGACGATCACGAACTTCGTGAAGCCGTAACGGCGGTTCAGCTCGAAGATCGTGCGCAGGTACACGTAGGTCTTGCCGGTGCCGGTCTCCATCTCGACGGTGAAGTCGCGCGAGCCGGGCAAGCCGGACGGCGGCAGCCCGCCGCGCAGCTGCACGTCGGCGAGATTGCGCGCGAGCGCGTCGTCGGTCAGCGACAGCCGGTTGCCGACGCCTTGCTCCGACACCGCGAAGCCGAGCGAGCCTTGCGCGGCGGCCGTCGTGCCGGGCGCGGCGTTCGCGAGCACGCTGAAGTCGCCGCGATACGATTCCTGGCCGCGAAACAGGTCGCAGACGGCGTCGATCGCCTCGCGCTGGTAGTCGAGATCCGCTTCGAAATGCAGCCGCATCACAGGCTCCGCACGCGCTTCACGCCGTGCTGTTCGAGCAGCGCGGCGAGATTGAGCTTCGCGACGTCGTCGACGAAGCCGCTGTCGCGGAACAGGCACGTGACGTCGCGCGTCGCGCCGGTCGCGTCGAGCAGCTCGACGATGCCGTCGGCGAGCGGGCCCGCGTCGTCGCGCGAAATGCGCGCATCGAAGCACGCGACGATCGAGCGGCCGATCAGGTGCACGGTCTTGCCCGCGACCTGGTGATGCCCGACCGGCGTGCACAGGTCGAGGCCGAGCTTCAGCGTCAGCTCGGCGAGCAGGTCGTCCTCGCTGCGGCCGGTCTTCACGTGCTCGACGGACGCGAAGAGCGCGTGGTCGAAATCGTCGCGGCGCGGGTCCCACTCGATCACGTTGGTCGTGTCGAGCCGGTACACGCGGAAACCGAGATCGCCATAGCTTTCCGGATAGTCGCGCGCGACCTGCTGCGCGGTGCGGCGCAGGCGTTCCTTCGTGATTTCCGCGAGCGTGAGCGGCTTCTTCAGCTTCGCGCAGAAATCGGCGGCCGCCAGCTGCGTCTTGTCGCGGCGGTCGAGCGCCTCGGGCAGCTGCACGAGGATGTAGCGGCGCGCGCCGCCGTCGGTCGCGTTCACCTGCATCACCGCGTGGCCGGTCGAGCCGGAGCCGGCGAAGCAGTCGAGCACGATGTCGTCGCCGCGCGTGCACCAGCCGATCACGGCCGCCGCGAAATCGACCGGCTTCGGCTGATCGAACGGGATGCCGAGCGTCTTCAGCAGCGCGTCGTCGGAGCCGGCGAACGGCAGCACCGACGGCACGTTCTCGTACATGTTCTCGTCGAGGTAGTAGATCCGCTGCGGCTGCGTGGTTTCATCCGGACCGAATTCGATCTGGCCGCGCTCGATCAGCGCCTGCATCGTCGCGGGCGGGTTGCGCCAGCCGCGCGCCGGCATCGCGCACGGCTTGCCGGTGACCGGGTGGATCAGCGGCGTGAAATACTCTTCCGGCGCCTTCTTCTTGTTCGGCCACGCCATCGACACGAGGCGGTACACGCGCCCGTCGGCCGACAGCCGGTCGTACATCACCTCGCCGCCCGACAGGTTGGTCTGCGCCTTCATCCACGCGCGGTAGGCCTTTTGCGCGTCCTTCGCGTTGCCGCTGCGGTACACCGCGTCGTGCGCGGCATCCAGCATGCGCTGCGCGTTGCGCTTCGGGCGCTTCAGCGGCGCCTGCTCGAGCAGCGTCTCGGCGTTGCGCGCGAACAGCACCAGCGATTCGTGCTGGTACGCGACGCCGCGCGCATCGCCTTTCGGGTTGCGCTTGTCCCACACGGCGACGCCGAGCTCGTTCTCCTCGCCGAAGATCTCGCGCAGCATCAGCACGAGCGCGTGCACTTCATGCTCGTCGATGTGCACGGCGATCAGCCCTTCGTCGGACAGCAGCGCGTGCGCGAGCTTCAGGCGCGGGTACATCATGTTCAGCCAGTCGGTGTGGAACCGGCCGTTCGCCTCGGTGTTGGTGCTGCGCTTCACGCCGCCTTCGGTCTGGCCCGTCATCGCCAGGTAGTGGCGGATGCTGTCGCTGAAGTCGTCCGGATAGACGAAATCGCTGCCGGTGTTGTACGGCGGGTCGATGTAGACGAGCTTCACCTTGCCCGCATAGCTCTTGTGCAGCAGCTTCATCACGTCGAGGTTGTCGCCCTCGATCACGAGATGGCGCGTGTCGTCCCACGCGACGCTGTCGCCGGGGCACGGACGCAGCGTGCCCGTCGACGGCGTGAGCGCGGCCTGGCGCGCGCTGCGCTTGCCGTGCCAGTGGAAGCCGTAGCGCTCGTCGGCGTCGCCGACGGTGCGCTCGCCGACCAGCGCCTTCAGCACGTCGACGTCGACCGACGCGCCGTCCGGGCCTTCGGTCACGAGTTCGGGGAACAGCGCCTTCAGGCGCGCGACGTTGTCGGCGGTGAAATCCGTCGACATCGCCTGCGGGCTCGCCGCATCGAGTTTCTGCATCGTTTTTTCCATCGGAGCCCGGCCGCGTGCGCCAGGACGTCGGGCGCACTCACGGCACCGGCGGCAATGGCCACCCGGGCAAACCCGAAACGCTAGCGAGTCGGTCGGCGCAGGTCAAGCACCGATGTGAGGCGATCGTGCGTGCATCGGCCGCGATCGCCCGTCCCATGGGCCGCAAGCGGCTTCGGGCCGGTTGTCGCGGCGCCGGCCGACCGCCGTGTCACGGGGGCCCCGCACGGGCCGAAAAACGACGAAAAAAAGGGCACGGTCGGCGCAATGCGCCGGCGTGCCCGCATGGAGAATCCCGAACGAAGGGGCGCGGCGCGCCCCGGCCGCAGGGTCAGAAGCGCGTGCGGATGCCCGAGGTCAGTTCGAGCTGGTTCTTCGCGCCGAACGTCGACGACACCTTGTAGCCGCCATGCAGCTTCATGTAGTCGCCGGCCAGATACAGTTCGGTGCGCTTGCTCAGGTGATAGAACACCGACCCGTAGATCGTCTCCTTGAAGCCGTTGCCGACGCCGTTGGTCAGGCTGAACGCGCCGAGGTTCGCATTCGGCGTGAAGCCGTCGGCGTTGTACGCGGCGTTCTTGATGCGCATCTGCTGATAACCGAGCTCGTAGTCGAGCGCGCCCTTCGGCGCGATCTTCATCGACACGGTCCACGAATCGTCGTGGCGCTGGCCGAGCGAGCCCTGGTCGCCGTTGTAGCGGAAGTAGCCGGCATTCAGGCGCACGATGCTGAACGAATAGTCGCCGCCGACCGAGAACGTCTGGTTCCTGAAGCCGTTGTGGTTCACGTGGTTGTAGAAGCCCGACACGGCGAACGGCCCGCCGTTGTAGCCGAGCGCGACCTGGTATGCGGAGCCGGTCGCGAACGAGGTCGAGTTGCTGAACTGGTAGCCGGCGCTCGCGAAGATGCCGTTGCTGAACAGCTTCTTCCACGCGAGGCCGTTGTTGTAGCGCGTGCCGGTCGGACCGGCCGCGTAGAAGATCATCTGCTTGAAGTTGTTCGAGTTGGTCCAGCCGCCTTCCTCGGTCGTGAGCTTCGCGGAGCCGTACGCGTCGCCGTAGATCGCCGATGCGTCGCGCGCGATCGTATTCTGGAAGCCGGCCGTCAGCTTGCCGAAGCGCTCGTCCTCGACGCCAACCCACGCGTCGCGGTCGAAGATCTGGCCTTCGTCTTCCATCTGGCCGTTCGCGACCACGAATTCGCTTTCGAGGCGGAAGATGATCTTCGTGCCGCCGCCGATGTCCTCGGCGCCTCGCAGGCCCCAGCGGCTGCCGCTGAACCACGGTTCGCCCTCGTTGCCCATGCCGATCACATGATTGCCGTTCGCGTCGGCGTGGGTCCGGTAGGTCGGAAAGCTCAGGTCCATCAGGCCATAGAGCTGCACGCTCGACTGCGCGTGCGCCTGGGTGCCGGCGCACAGGCCTGCCGCCGCGATGGAAAGGGCAAGGGTTTTTCGTTTCAAGATCGTCTCCTCCGAGCTGCCGCATTGAAATCTGTTTGTTGGCAGTACGTAATGTATGCCAGCTGTTGCCGGCCACAGCGAGGGGGCCGACATGTAGCATCGTAGAGGGTGAAATCCTTCACGCCGCTTTCCCGGAGGAAAGAATCGGATCGGTGAAAACACCGAACGCGCAATAATCGTGAATCGGGCAGGCGGGCGGGCGCGGGCGCCTGCCGACACGTTACGTGCTACGAATCGACGCCGGAGGCGGGGCCGTCAGTCCTGCGCGTTCTTCTCGCGCAGGATGTAGCCGAGCCCGCGCAGCGTGATGATTTCGGCCGTGCTGCCCGCGAGATGCTTGCGCAGCCGGTGGATATAGATGTCGATCGCATCCGCGCTCGGTTCGTCGTCGAGGGCGAACACGCTGTCCATCAGCCGCGCCTTCGACACCGTCTTGTTTTGCTGCAGCATCAGCGTTTCGAGAATCGCATGCTCGCGGCGGCGCAGCGCGAGCACCGCGTCGCCGCAACGGAATTCGCGCGTGCCGAACGCATAGACGAGATCGCCGCATACGAGCTGCGTCGTGCCCACACCGGCCTGCCGGCGGATCAGCGCGCGGATCCGCGCGACCAGTTCGCGCGATTCGAACGGCTTGACCACGTAGTCGTCGGCGCCCGCGCCGAAGCAGTCGACCTTGTCGTCGACCGAGCCGTGCGCGGTCAGCATCAGCACCGGCACGTTGTCGTTGCGGCGCCGCAATCGCGCGAGCACTTCCTTGCCGCTGATGCCGGGCAGCCGCATGTCGAGCAGCACCGCGTCGTAGCGTTCGGTTTTCAGTACCGTGTCCGCGCGTTCGCCGTCGCCGACGCAATCGACCGCGAAATCCTCGCCGCGCAGCAGGTTCACGATCCAGTGCGCGAGTTCGGCGTTGTCTTCGACCAGCAGGAGTTTCATGGCGACTTCTCTTCAGGCGTATGCGGGCAGCCGCACGGTCACGACGATACCGCGATTGCCGGGCCCCGGCGCGAGCGACGCGCTGCCGCCGTGCGCCTGCGCGATCTCGCGGACGATCGCGAGGCCCAGGCCCGAGCCTTCGGTGTCGGCCGACACGCGGTAGAACCGCTTGAACACGTGCGGCCGCGCTTCGGCCGGAATGCCGGGGCCGTTGTCGACCACGTCGAGCACGACGGCGTCGCCGTCGCGCCGCGCGGCGACCGTCACACAGCCGCCCGGTTGCGTATAGCGCACCGCGTTGTCGACGAGGTTCATCACCAGCGCGGTCAGCAGGCTGTCGCTGCCCGCGACGTCGAGCCGTTCGCCGAGATCGGCGCCGAGGTCGATGTCGCGCTGCTGCGCGAGCACGATCGTTTCCTCCAGCACGCTCGATACGACGGCGGCGAGATCGACGCGATGCGTGAGCAGCGTCGACGGCGTCGCTTCCGCGTGCGCGAGCAGCAGCAGCTTGTCGGTCACGTCGGCCATCTTGCGGCTGCTGCGCTGCATGCTGTCGAGCACCGACGCGAGTTCTCGGTCGTTGTGCTCGCGCTGCCGCGCATACTGGATCTGCGTATCGAGCACGGCGATCGGCGTGCGCAACTGGTGCGCGGCGTCGGCGATGAAGCGGCGCTGCGTGGCCGTGTGCGTATTGAGCCGCGCGATGCACTGGTTGATCGCGTCGACGATCGGCCGCAGCTCGTGTTGCAGCCGCTCCGGGCGAATCGGCTCCAGCTCCATCGGCCCGCGGTCGGCGACGTCGTCCTTCAGCTTCATCAGCGGGCGCAGCTCGAGCGTGAGGCCGAGATAGACGAGCACGATCGCGAGCACCAGCATCAGCGACAGGCGCACGAGCTGCGGCCGCCAGATCGTCGCGACCATCGCATCGTGCGAGCGCGTCGTTTTCGCGACGATCACCGTGACCGTCTCGATCTTGCCCTCGTTGTACAGCTGGCGGTCGTAGACCACCGCGCGCAGCGGCACGTCGTCGAGCGCCGTGTCGTACAGCGTCGGCTCGATGCCGTGCCGCTCGGGCAGGGCGAGCGCCGGATTGCCGGCGAGCAGCCGCTCGCGGCTGTCGATCACCTTGTAGTAGACCGAATCGGCCGACGGCGACTCGAAGATCTCCAGCGCGGCGGGCGGCACGTCGGCCGCGAGATAGCCGTCGCGCCATTCGACGTCCTCGCCGATCGTGCGCGCGGACGCGACGAGCGCGCTGTCCTGCACGAGCCCGGCCGTGGTCCGCGCGGTGTCGTACGACATCGCGCCCGCGATCAGCACGAACACCGCGAGCGGCAGCAGCAGCCACCACAAGAGCCGCCCGCGCAGGCTGTGCGCCATTCCTTCTCCTCAATGCCGAACCGCGCCGGGGCAACCGGCGCGGTTCGGGCGTGTGATCCGATGCGTGCGCTGCTCAGAACGCGGCGGGGCGCCACTTGAGCAGGCGCTTCTCGAGCCAGGTCAGCAGATAGTCGGCGGCCAGCGCGACCACGGCCAGCACGATCATCGCCGCGAACACGCCGCTCGCGTTGAACGCGCCCTGGGCGGTGGAGATTAGCAGGCCGATGCCCTGCTTGGAACCCAGGAATTCGCCGACGACCGCACCGACCAGCGCGAAGCCGAAGCTCACGTGCAGGCTCGCGAGAATCCACGAGAGCGCGGACGGGATCACGACCGACGTGGTGATCTGCCGGCGCGACGCGCCGAGGATCTGCGCGTTCGCGATCAGGTAGCGGTCGGCTTCGCGCACGCCCTGGAACGCGTTGCCGAACACGACGAAGAACACCATCACGACGGCCAGCGCGATCTTCGACGCCATCCCGAGGCCGAGCGCGATCACGAACACCGAGCCCAGCACGACGCGCGGAATCGAGTTCGCGATCTGGATGTACAGGCCGAACACGTCGGCCATCAGCTTGTTGCGGCCGAGCACGATCCCGCAGATCACGCCGGCGACCGAGCCGATCAGGAAGCCGATCGTGGTTTCCTCGAGCGTCACCCAGACCTGCGTGAGCAGCGGCCCCTGCGACGTGCCGTTGACGAACCAGTCCTGGATCTGCGCGAAGATCAGCGTCGGCTGCGAGAAGAAGAACGAATCGATCCACTTGAGCCGCGCGGCGAGTTCCCAGCCGCCCAGCACGACGACGAGCACGGCGATCCGCAGGCCGATGATCAGTTGCCGGCGGCGGCGCAGCCGGGTTTGAGCGGCGCGCGACTCGTCCTCGAGCGACGTTGCCGGAATGGCGGTGGGGGGAAGCGTCATGTCGGTCATGCTCCTGTCCTGTCCTTGCTGCTGTCAGCCGATCTGCACTTCTTCGCGCAGGTCGTGCCAGATGTCCTTGGAAATTTCGATGAAGCGCGTGTCGTAGCGAATCTCCGACGTGACGCGCGGGCGCGGCAGGTCGATCTCGTACACGCGCTTGAGCGTCGCGGGGCGTGCGGTCAGCACGAACACGCGGTCGGCGAGCGCGATCGCCTCCTCGAGGTCGTGCGTGACGAACACGACCGAGCCCTTGTTCGCGGACCACAACTGCAGCAGCTCGTCCTGCATCAGCGTGCGCGTCTGCATGTCGAGCGCCGAGAACGGCTCGTCCATCAGCAGGATTTCCGGCTGGTTGATGAAGGTCTGCGCGAGCGCGACGCGCTTGCGCATCCCGCCGGAGAGCTGATGCGGGTAGTGCTTCGTGAACTTGTCGAGGCCGACCTTGCGGATCCATTCCTCGGCCTGCGCGTACGCGACGTCCTTCGAGCGGCCGCGAAACAGCGGGCCCGCCGCGACGTTGTCGATCACGTTGCGCCACGGGAATACCGCGTCGGCCTGGAACACGAAGCCGATGCGCGGGTCGATGCCGTCGACCGGGCGGCCCATCACGCGCACCTCGCCCGACGCCGGCTTGAGCAGGCCGGTGATGAGGTTCAGCGTGGTCGACTTGCCGCAGCCGGTCGGCCCGACGATCGCGATGAACTCGCCGCGCGCGACGTTCATGCTGAAGTCGCGCAGCGCGACGGTGGCCTTGCCTTCCGGCGAAATGAAGCGGCACGACACATTGCGAAACTCGATCGCCGGTGTGCTCGGGGAAACTGCCTGATTCATCGCATTCGTCCTGCGGGTGAGGAGGGCGCCGCATCGTGGCGACGCCGGGCCGGTCAACCGGGCCGGAACGGGGAACGCGCGGCGGCGGGATCGCCGCCGCCGGCGCCTGTATCGCTCTCGATTACTTCGCGTTCACGAAATCGTTGGTGTAGGTGCGCGCCAGGTCGATGTGCTTGCCCTTCACCGACGGGTTGAACGCCGACAGCACCTTCAGCACCGTCGCAGGGCCGTCGGCCGGCATCTTCGCGTCGGCCGTGTACATCGGCAGCGATGCCTTCAGCGCGGACACATACAGCGCCTTGTCCTTCTGATAGTCGGCCGGCATCTTCGCGGCGATTTCCTCCGCGCTGTGCGTGTGGATGAACTGCATCGTCTTCGCGAACGCGTGCGCGAGCTTGGTCGCTTCGGCCTTGTGCGAATCGGCCCACGCCGACTGCACGTACAGGCTCGCGGCCGGATAGGTGCCGCCGAGCGCGGCGCGCGTGCCTTCCAGCGTGCGCAGGTCGACCAGCACCTTCGCGTCGCCCATCTTCTCGAGCGCGGACACCGTCGGCTCGGTCGTCATCCCGGCGTCGATGCGACCCTGCTTGATCGCGGCGATGAAGCTCGCGTCGGCGCCGACCGGCAGCATCGTGTACTGCGTCGACGGCACGCCGTGCTGCAGCGCGAGGTATTGCGTGAGGAAGCTCGTCGACGAGCCGAGGCCCGTCACGCCGAGCGTCTTGCCTTTCGCGTCGGCCATCGACTTGAAGGTGGGGGCGGCCTTGGTCGACACCATCTCGACCTCGCCCGGCACCTGGCCGAACACGGCGATCGCCTTCACTTCCTTGCCTTTGCTCTGCAGGTCGATCGTATGGTCGTAGAAGCCGACGACGCCCTGCACGGCGCCCGCCAGCAGCTCGTTCTCGGCATCGACGCCGGCCGGCTGCGACAGCAGTTCGACGTCGAGCCCCTCCGCCTTGAAGTAGCCGAGCTCCTGCGTGAGCCGCGCGGGCAGGTAGATCAGCTTGGCGATCCCGCCGACCATGATCGTGACCTTGCCGCCGTCGTCGGCGAAGGCGGGGTGAGCGGCGAGCGCGCAGCTCAGGCTGGCTGCAACGGCGAGGGTGCGCAGGATGGGTCGCATCGGGGTCGTCTCCTTCGTTGTATTCGTATGGCGCGATGCTTGCTGCATCGTCCTGACGAGTATAGGGAGGCGAAACCTTCCGCTACCTTTCGCGGTCTGGCGATTCCTTTAGGGGTTTTCCAGCAATCGAGGGCTCAAGCGGCCTACCGCCACCCCACCAGCACCCTCCCCATCGCATCCAGCCCCATGTCGAACAGGTGCGCCACGAACGGCACGAGGTTCGGGATCATCAGTTGCACGAGCAACAGCCCGACCAGCATCGTCACCGGAAAGCCGATCTGGAAGATGCCGATCTGCGGCGCCGCGCGGTTCAGGATCCCGAGCGCGAGGTTGGCGATCAGCAGCGCCGCGACCACCGGCAGCGCGAGCAGCAGCCCCATCTCGAACACGGTCGCGCCGAACGCGGCGAGCGTGCGCCAGCCGGGCGCGTGCAGCAGGTCGGCCGACACCGGCAGCGACTGGAACGACGCGGCGAGCGCCGCGAATACCTGCAGGTGGCCGTCCACGGCAAGGAACGCGAGCATCGCGATCGCGTTCAGGAAACGGCCCATCGCCGGCGTCGCGCCGTTCGAATGCGGGTCGAAGAAGGTCGCGAAACCGAGCCCCATCGACAGGCCGATGAAGTCGCCGGCCGCCTCGACGGCCGCGAACACGATCTGCATCGTGAAGCCCATCGCCGCGCCGATCAGAAACTGCGTGACGACGATCCAGATGCCCTGCGCCGAGAACACGGTGACGCCCGGCATCGCGCCGAGCGTCGGCGCGACGACCAGCGCCATGAACGCGGCGATGCCGATCTTCACGCGCACGGGCACCGCCGCGTGGCCGATCACGGGCGCCGTCGCGACGAGCGCGAGCATCCGCACGAACGGCCACAGGAAAGCCGTCAGCCAGCCGTTGAGCTGCGCGTAGGTGACCGAAAACATCGCGGCGGTACGGAGTCTGGCGTGCCGCTCAGCCGGCGCCGAGCGTCGCGACGTGCAGCAGCGTCTGCCGCAGGTAGTCGAGCATCGTCGTCAGCATCCACGGGCCGGCGATCACGAGCGTCGCGGCCACCGCGAGCAGCTTCGGGATGAACGACAGCGTCGATTCGTTGATCTGCGTCGCGGCCTGGAACAGGCTCACGACAAGGCCGACCGCGAGCGCGACCAGCAGCAGCGGGGCGGCCAGCAGCAGGCCGACCATCATCGCCTGGTGCGCCAGCGTCATCACTTGTTCGGGCGTCATCGCGCGCTTCCTCCGCTTACGTGAAGCTCTGCGCGAGCGAGCCGATCAGCAACTGCCAGCCGTCGACGAGCACGAACAGCATCAGCTTGAACGGCAGCGACACGGTGGACGGCGACACCATCATCATCCCCATCGACATCAGCACGCTCGCGACGACCATGTCGATGATCAGGAACGGGATGAAGATCGTGAAGCCGATCTGGAAACCGGTCTTCAGCTCGCTCGTGACGAACGCGGGGACCAGCAGCGACAGCGGCACGTCTTCCGGGCCCTGCATCGGCGCGGCTTTCGAAATCTTCGCGAACAGCGCGAGATCGGTCTCGCGGGTCTGCTTCAGCATGAAGCTCTTGAACGGCGCGACGCCGCGCTGCACGGCCTGCTCCATCGGCATCGCGCCGTCGGAGAACGGCTTGTAGCCGTCGGCGTACGCGCGGTCGAGCACCGGCGACATCACGAAGAAGGTGAGGAACATCGCGAGGCCGACCAGCACCTGGTTCGGCGGCGTCGTCGCGGTGCCGAGCGCCTGGCGCAGCAACGACAGCACGATGATGATGCGCGTGAAGCTCGTCATCATCAGCAGCATCGCCGGCAGAAACGACAGCATCGTGAGCAGCAGCATCGTCTGCACGCTCAGCGAATAGGTGGTGCCGCCGTTCGGGCCAGGGCTCGTGTTGAACGCGGGCAGGCCGGCCGCCTGCGCGCACGCGAGCGCGGGGGCGAGGCCGAGGATCAGCACGGGCGCGAAGCGCGCCGCGTGACGCAGGGATTCGTGTTTCATCGAGATGCGAATACGGAAAGAGGGCGCGACGCCATGTCAGCGGTCCTTGCCGCGCCCGAAGCGCTTCGCGGCTTCGCCCGCGAGCGCATCGCGAAACCGCGCGCCGAACGTCCCGGGCTGGCCGCGTTCGTCCGATGCGACGCCGGCGGGGGCGTCGGCCGAAACCGGCGCCGTCGTGACCGCCGCCGAGCCGGCCGGCAGCGTATGCAGCAGCCGCACGTTGCCCGGCGCGACGCCGAGCACGAGCCAGGTATCGCCGATCTCGACGATCGTCGCGCTTTCCTTCGCGCCGAGCCCGACGCTCGACACGACCTTCAGCGGGCCGCCGCGCCGCGCGGGCTGGAACCCGAAGCGGCGCGCGAGCCACGCGCAGCCGAACACGAGGCCGATCACGACCGCGAGCCCGACGAGCGTCTGCAGCACCGCGCCGACGCCGAGCGACGGCACGGCCGAGCCGACCGTCACGCTCGACGCGATGGCGCCGGCGTTGTTCACCGCGTTCATGTCGGCGGCGCCGGCCGGCGCGCAGACGAACGACGCGGCGATGGCCAGCGTCGCCACGCTCGGCAAAAGGCACGCGCCGCGGCCGGACTTCACGACGTTCACCGATTCAGCTTCCGGATGCGTTCGGCCGGCGTGATGATGTCGGTCAGCCGGATGCCGAACTTGTCGTTGACGACCACGACCTCGCCCTGCGCGATCAGGCAGCCGTTCACGAGCACGTCCATCGGCTCGCCGGCGAGGCCGTCGAGTTCGACGACCGAACCCTGCGCGAGCTGCAGCAAATTGCGGATCGCGATCTTCGTGCGGCCGAGTTCCACGGTCATCTTGACCGGGATGTCGAGAATCATCTCGATGTCGTTGTGCGTCGAGCTGGCCGCGGCCTTCGACAGCGGCTGGAACACGCCGGCGCCGGTCGCGCCCGCCTGCACCGGCTGCTGGTTCTGCTCGGCCAGCGCGGCGGCCCAGTCATCCAGACTCGACTCTTCTTCCGCGGCGGCGGGGGCCGCCGGCACGGCCGCGGCCGATTCCGCGAGCGCCGCGTCGGCGAGCGCCTGCGGGTCGAGTTCGGGCGTCGGGTTCAGCTCACTCATATCCACCTTCCTTCATCGTGTCGCCCGCGCTGATCATCTTCTGCACGCGCAACGCATATTGACCATTGAAAATGCCGTAGCCGCATTCCATCACCGGCACGCCGTCGACCTTCGCGGTGATCGTGTCCTCGATCTCCAGCGGCAGCACGTCGCCCGCACGCAGGTTCAGGATCTTCTCGAAGGTCGACGGGATCTCGGCGAGATTCGCGCTCAGCTCGACCTCGGCCGACTGCACTTGCTGCGACAGCACGCGCACCCAGCGGCGGTCGACCTCGAGCGCCTCGCCCTGGATCGGCGACGCGAGCACGTCGCGGATCGGCTCGACCATCGAGTACGGCATGCAGATGTGCAGCGTGCCGCCCGTCGGCCCGAACTCGATCGAGAACTGCGTGACAATCACGATCTCGTTCGGCGTCGCGACGTTCGCGAACTGCGTATGCATCTCCGAGCGCACGAATTCGAACTGCAGCGGCCGCACGCTCTTCCACGCGGTCGTGTAGTGCTCGAACACCAGGTTCAGCAGCTTGCCGATGATCCGCTGCTCGGTCGCCGTGAAGTCGCGGCCCTCGACGCGCGTGTGAAAGCGCCCGTCGCCGCCGAACAGGTTGTCGACGACGAAGAACACGAGGTTCGGGTCGAACACGAACAGCGACGTGCCGCGCAGAGGCTTCACGTGCACCAGGTTCAGGTTCGTCGGGATCGGCAGGTTGCGGGTGAACTCGCTGTACTTCTGCACCTTCACCTGGCTCACGGAGATTTCCGCCGTGCGCCGCATGAAGTTGAAGATGCCGATCCGCAAGAGGCGCGCGAAGCGGTCGTTGATGATCTCGAGGCCGGGCATCCGGCCGCGGACGATCCGCTCCTGCGTCGCGATGTTGTAGGGGCGGACGCCCGACGTGTCGCGCTGCTCGTCGACTGAATCGGTTTCGCCCGTGACGCCCTTGAGGAGGGCGTCGACCTCCTCCTGGGACATGAACTCCTGGTGGCCCATGCGCGCTCCTTGTCCGGCCGCGTTATTGGACGACGAATTCGGTGAACAGCACGTCGTCGACCTTCGCGCGCTGGTTGCCCGGCTGCGTCGGCTGTTCGATCAGCTCCCGCAGTTCCGTCGCGAGCGAACGCTTGCCGTCCGGCGTCGCGAGATCCTCGGGATGCTTGTTCGACAGCGCGAGCAGGATCCGGCTGCGGATCTCCGGCATGCGCGCGGTCAGCTGCTCCTGCGCCTTCGGGTCGGTGAGCTTCAGCGACAGGCCGACGCGCAGGTAGTGCTGCACGCCGTCGTCCGATTGCAGGTTGACGGTCAACGGGTCGAGCGGGAAGAACACCGGCGCGGCAAGCGGCGCGGGTTCGGCGGGCGCGCTCGCATGGCCGACGCCTGCCTTGCTCAGGAACACGTACATGCCGCCCGCGGCGGCGGCGGCCGCGCCCAGCGCGATGACGGCGATGAGCGCGATGCGCTTGAACTTGCCGGACGAAGCCGGCTTGTCGGCGGTCGGGTTTGCAGTCGTGGAGGCCATGTGAATGCGTGCGTGATGTCTCGTAGCATGCATTGTTCGGCATCCGGGCCAAGCCCGATGGGCGGAAAAGAGGGGGGAATTGCGGCTATCTCAGCCGATTGTCGGGCGGGTGTCGGCTCGATGCAGGGCGGGAACGGCGGGGCGAGGCGCGGCCGGCGGGCGCCGGGGCTGCGCGGCGGAGCGGGCTGGCGGCGGCGCCCACCCGCGCGGTGTCAGATCGGCAACAGCGACAAGAGCGGCGCGATCAGCACCATCGCGACGCCAGCGATCATCATCGTGAGGCTCGACACGACGCCTTCCTCGCTGCCGATCTCGCGCGCCTTCGCGGTGCCCACGCCGTGGGCGGCGGCGCCGAACAGCGCGCCGCGCGCGAGCCGCGTGCGCATCGGCACCAGCGCCAGCACGATTTCGCCGAGCAGCATCCCGCAGATGCCGGTCGCGATCACGAAGAGGGCGGTGAGGTCCTTCGGGGCATGGATCTTGTCGGATACGGCCAGCGCGAACGGGGTCGAGACCGAGCGCGTCATCAGCGAGCGCTGCAGCTCGGGCGACAGGTGCAGCAGCTTCGCGAGCAACAGCGACCCGCACACGCCCGCGCCGATCCCGACCGCGACGCCGACCGACAGCGACAGCCAGTGGCGGCGGATCAGGTCGCGGTACTCGTAGATCGGCACCGCGAACGCGATCGTCGCCGGGCCGAGCAGCCACATCAGCCAGCGCGTGTCGCGGAAATAGACCGAATACGGGATGCCGGTCAGCAAAACCAGCAGCACCAGCACGCCGGGCACGAACACGAGCGGCGAGAACAGCAGCGTCTTCCTGTACGCGTAAAGCCGCTTCGACACAAAATACAGGACGACCGTCAGCACGAAGCAGCCGATGGAGATCGCGGTATTCACCTGGTCGGCGGACAGGTTCGACAGCAGCGCAGGCATTCCAGGCTCCGGCTCAGTGGGCGGACACGGTGGCGAGGCGCGCGCGGCGGCGCTCGGCGAACACGCGCTGCGCGGCGAGCCGGCGTTCGAGCTTCGCGGCGAGGTCGACCGCCACCGCCACCGCGACCATCACGAAGGCGGTGCCGGCGAGCATGACCAGCGCGATACGCCAGCCGTCCTCGCGGAACAGCCCGCCGTACTGGACGGCCGCGACGGCAGCCGGCACGAAGAACAGCAGCATGTCGGACAGCAGCCAGTTCGCGCCGTCCTTGACCCACGCGGGCGCGACGCGGCCCGAAAACAGCAGCGCGAGCAGCACCGCGAGGCCGATCACGCCGGACGGCACCGGCAGCCCGACCGCGCGTACCGTCCAGTCGACGGCCATCCACAGCACGCCGAGCGCGGTGGCCTGAAGCACGATCCGGCCCGTACGCGCAACGTTGCCCGAGGCGGCGGGGCGGGCGGCGGCAGTGGCGGTCGGCTGGGTCATGGCGGGCTCCATACAGATGTTTCGTCGATGGTGTGAGTATAGGGTTTCCCCTAACCATAAATAAAATGACTTGTCTCTATCCTTATCATTCCAATTCGGAATTCAGTTTGTGTTCGCTGCACCAACCTGGGGAGTGATCGATGGAATTGCGCGCGCTGCGGTACTTCGTCGAGGTGGTCCGTCAGCAGAGTTTCACGGCGGCCGCCGACCGGCTGTTCGTCACGCAGCCGACCATCAGCAAGATGGTGAAGGCGCTCGAGGACGAAATCGGCTCGCCACTGCTGCTGCGCGACGGCCGGCAGATGGTGCTGACCGACGCGGGGCGGATCGTGTTCCAGCGCGGCCAGGACGTGCTCGCGGCGCAGGCGCAGCTGCAGTCGGAGCTGAAGGATCTCGGCACGCTTGGGCGCGGCGAGCTGACGATCGGCATTCCGCCGCTCGGCGGGTCGCTGTTCACGCCGATCATCGCCGCGTACAAGCAGCGCTATCCGAACATCGAACTGAAGCTGTTCGAGCAGGGCGCGCGGATGATCGAGGCCGCGCTGATGTCGGGCGAGCTCGAGCTCGGCGGGCTGCTGGAGCCGGTCGATCCCGCCACGTTCGAGCGGTTGCCGATGGTGCGTGCGCCGCTGTGGCTCGTCGCGCCGCGCGAGTCGCGCTGGGAGGACCACAAGGCCGTGCCGCTCGCCGATCTCGCGCGCGAGTCGTTCGTGTTCTACGCGGAGAGCCTCGCGCTGCACGATGCGGTGCTCGACGCGTGCCGGCAGGCCGGCTTCACGCCGTCGATCGTGAGCCGCAGCGGACACTGGGATTTCATGGCGGCCCTCGTGCACGCGGGCGTCGGCATCGCGCTGTTGCCGGAGCCGTACTGCCGGCGGCTCGACGCGCGGCAGTTCACGTGCCGGCCGATCGTCGAGCCGGAAATCACGTGGGCGATCGCGCTCGGCTGGCTGAAGAAGGGTTACCTGTCGCACGCGGCGCGTGCATGGCTCGAGGTCGCGCGGGCGACGCTGCCGATCGCGTCGGGCGACGATCTGGCGTTCGGCGGATTGCTGGCGCGGGAGTGAGACCCACCGCCGGGATGGAAGAGGAGCGGGCCGGCGCCGGCGCGGCCCGCCGCGCGTTCAGTGCCCCATCGCCGGCCCCGCGCCCTTCTTCGGCTTCGTGATCCACACGAGCGCCGCGAGCGCGATGAACACGCCCGCCGACAGGTGGAAGAAGTCGTTGGTCGCCATCATGAAGCCTTGCTGCGTGACGAGCTGGTTGAGCTGCGCGTTGGCCGTCTGCCCGACGATGCCGAGCTGCGCGAGCGCGCCCTGGTAGTCGGTCGTGCTCTGCGCGTAGACGCTCACCGATTCCGACAGCCGCGCGTGGTGGTAGATCGCGTCGTTCTCCCAGAACGTCGAGCTGGCCGCGGTGCCGATCGCGCCGGACAGCGTGCGCAGAAAGTTCGACAGCCCCGACGCGCTCGCGAGCCGCTCGTCGGAGATGCTCGACAGCGTGATCGTCGTCATCGGCACGAAGAAGCACGCGACGCCGATCCCCTGCACGAGCCGCGGCAGGATCACGTGGTTGAACGGCACGTCGAGCGTGAACGTCGAGTTCCAGATCGACACGCCGGCGAACACGACGAACGCGAAGCTCGCGACCATCCGCAAGTCGAGCCGGTGCATGTTGCGGCCGATCAGCGGCGACAACACGAGCGCGAGCAGCCCGACCGGCGCGGTCGCGAGGCCGGCCTTGCCGGCCGTGTAGCCCATCACCGTCTGCAGCCACAACGGGAAGATCACGACCGAGCCGAAGAACGCCATGAAGCCGAACGAGATGATCATTGCGCCGAGCGCGAAGTTGCGGTCCTTGAACAGCGACAGATCGATCACCGGTTCCTTCTCGGTCGCCTCCCACACGAGCATGAACGCCAGCGACACGACCGCGATCAGCGCGAGCGCGACGATGAAGGTCGAGTTGAACCAGTCGCGGTCCTTGCCGAGGTCGAGCATCATCTGCAGGCACGACACGCCGATCACGAGCAGCGCAAGGCCGACCGCGTCGATCCGCTGCCTCGTCGTCTTCGTCTCGCGGCCGCGCAGCAGGAAGTACGCGCAGGCCGCCGAAAAGATCCCGATCGGCAGGTTGATGTAGAAGATCCAGGGCCACGTGTAGTTGTCGCTGATCCAGCCGCCCAGCAACGGGCCGAAGATCGGCGCGACGATCACCGTCATCGCCCATAGCCCGAGCGCGAGCCCGCGCTTCGCGGGCGGATAGCTGCGCATCAGGATGGTCTGCGACAGCGGCACCATCGGCCCCGACACGAGGCCCTGCAGCAGCCGGAACGCGATCAGCGTCTCGAAATTCTCCGCGAGGCCGCACAGCGCCGACGCGATCGTGAACGCGAGCACCGACAGCGTGAACAGGCGCACTTCGCCGACCCGCCGCGCGAGCCAGCCGGTCAGCGGCACCGCGATCGCGGACGCGACCGAATATGACGAGATCACCCACGTGCCTTCGCTCGTCGCGACGCCGAGGCTGCCCGAGATGGTCGGCACCGCGACGTTCGCGATCGACGTGTCGAGCACTTCCATGAAGGTGCCGAGCGCGAGCCCGACGGTGAGGAGCGCGAGCGCGCCGCCGGTCAGCGGCGCGGGTTCGGCGGGACGGGGCGCGGCGGATGCCGTGGTGGCGGACATCGGAATCTCCTAGACGCGGCGCGCGCGACGCGCCGGCACGGCGCACGGGCGCACGATATCGCGCGGCCCGGCTGGTTGGCGGGTGAGGGGAGAGACGGAGCACGTGCCTTGTCATCTTCTGCCCAGACAGAGAAATAAGCGACTGCTTAACCTAGACATCGGGCCTCCGTGCTCAACAATCCGGTTCGTCGGGCTTCGGGCAGCCGGTGTCGCCGGGCCCGTTGGCGATGAACCGCTGCAGCAGGCCGGTGAGCTGCGCGAGTTCGTCGGCCGAGAAGCCGGCGAGCTGCGCGTTCAGCGCGGTCGCGATCAGCGACGGCAGCGCGCGGGCCGCTTCGGCGCCGCGTTCGGTCAGCGTCAGCTCGATCACCCGGCGGTCCTGTTCGCTGCGCGAGCGTGCGATCAGGCCCTTGCGCTCGAGCCGGTCGAGCATCCGGGTCATCGAGCCGCTGTCGTACGACATCTTGCGCGACAGCTCGAACGGCGTGCGCGCATAGCCGCGCGACAACAGCAGGATCACGCCGATCTGCTGCGCGGTAAGGTCGTACGGCTCGAGCGCGCGGTCCATTCGCTCGACGAGCGCCTGCCGGGCCTTGGTCAGGTAATAACCGAGGCTCGTTTCCAGTGCGATGGTGTCGGGATCGTAGAGGCCGCCGTTCATGCGAATTGCGCGCGCAGCAATAGTGCGTTTCAGGTCAAAACGCGCCCAGTATCTTGAAAATTAATTGCTTAGTCAATATTATTTCAGGCAACCAGTTACGACGTGCATGTTGCACTGCCGGAGACGATGTTCTGACCGCTTCGCCCGCGCTGCCGGGCACCCCGAGGATGTTCGCGATGCTGTTCCTGAAAAATGCCGCCGGCGCGCTGCGCCGCAACCTGACCGATACCGCTCATCATGTGTTCTCCGGGCCGCACCGCGGCTGGAAGATCGCGCTGTACGTGACGATGCTGGTGGTACCGGGCGGATCGCTCGCGGCGCTCGGGTTCGCATGGTTCGATCACCGCCGGCAGCGCAACGCGAAGCACACCGCCCGCCGCACGAGCCAGCCGGCGGCAACGGAGCCGTCGACATGGCGGTCCGCCGCCGATCCCGTCCCGGTGCCCGTGCACTGCCACTGACACCGCACCGCCCCCGCCATCCGGACTGAACGCCGGCCGCATCCCCGCGGCCCGGCGCCGTCCGCGCCGCATTCGTTGCCCGCTCCGCGCGCAAGCGATCCGTAATGACCGGTAAACCGGCCGTCCGCGCCGGTAACACATTCGTGCCGCCGCGCACCGTACCCTTAGGGCTGCGCAGCTTTCCCGCCGTCAGTTACCATTTGTCCGCCAGCGGCACAACGACCGCATCGCGCGACGCCGCTCGCCGGCCATCGCGCCCAGACAGGAATACCACGATGCCGTACGCCCCCCTCCCGCGCGCCCTTCGCCCGCTGAGCGCCGCCGTCGCCGTTGCGACGGCCGTGCTGCTCGCCGGCTGCGCCGTCGGGCCCGACTATCACCGGCCCGACACGTCGATCCCCGCCGCCTTCAAGGAAGCGCCGGCCGGCTGGAAGGTCGCGCAGCCCGCCGACCGGGCCGACCGCGGCCCGTGGTGGACCGTCTACAACGATCCGCAGCTCGACGCGCTGATCGGCAAGCTCAACGCATCGAACCAGACCATCGCGCAATCGGCCGCCGCGTACCGGCAAGCCCGCGCGCTCGTCGCCGAAGCGCGTGCCGCGTACTTCCCGACCGTCGGGCTGACCGCGTCGGGCTCGCGCTCCCGCACGGGGCGCGCGTCGACGTCGAGCACGTCGGGTTTCGGCAGCAGCTCGTCGATCGGCAACAGCTACAGCGTCGGTCTCGATGCGAGCTGGGAGCCCGACCTGTGGGGCAAGGTGAGCCGCAGCGTCAGCGCGCAGCGCGCCGGCGAGGCGGCCGCCGCAGCCGATCTCGCGAACGCGCGGCTGTCGCAGCAGGCGCTGCTCGCGCAGACCTACTTCCAGCTGCGCACGTCCGATGCGCTGCAGAAGCTGCTCGACGACACCGTGAAGTCGTACGGCGAATCGCTGAAGCTCACGCAGAACCAGTACGCGCAGGGTGTCGCCGCGCGCGCGGACGTGATCCAGGCGCAGACTCAGCTGCAGAGCGCGCAGGCCGCGGCGATCGACAACGGCGTCGCGCGCGCGCAGTACGAGCACGCGATCGCGACGCTGATCGGCGAACCGGCCTCGACGTTCTCGCTGCCGCCGAATCCGCTCGCGGCGGAACCGCCGATCACGCCGGTCGACGTGCCGTCCGCGCTGCTCGAGCGCCGGCCCGACATCGCGGCGGCCGAGCGCCGCGCGGCGGCCGCGAACGAGCAGATCGGCGTCGCGATTGCCGCGTTCTTCCCGACGCTCACGCTGTCGGCCACCGGCGGTTTCCAGAGCTCGGTGTGGTCGCAGCTGTTCACGCTGCCCGCGCGGTTCTGGACGGTCGGCCCGCAGCTCGCGGCGACGTTGTTCGACGCCGGCCTGCGCGCGGCGCAGACCGATGCCGCGCGCGCGACCTACGACCAGGATGTCGCCGCGTACCGCCTCGCGGTGCTCACCGCGTTCCAGGATGTCGAGGACAACCTCGCGTCGCAGCGCATCCTCGCGCAGGAAGTCGACGTGCAGCGGCAGGCCGTCGACAGCGCCGAGCACGCGCTCGCGATCGTCACGAACCAGTACAAGGCCGGCACGGTTGCCTACCTGAACGTGCTGACCGCGCAGACCACCGCGTTCACCGCGCAGCAGAAGCTCGCGACGATCGGCGGGCAGCGGATGGTGTCGTCGGTCGGACTCGTGAAGGCGCTCGGCGGCGGCTGGGATGCATCGGACATGGCGCGCGAGACGGGCGATGTGGCGGCGCCGGTGCCGGCATCCGGTGCGGCGGCACCGTCGGCTGCCGCACCGCTCGCGCAGAAGTAAGACGGGAAAAGGCGAGCGCGCCGCGCGCGTCAGCGCGTCGCGTCGCCGAAGATCAGCGACACCTGGTTGTTTCCGATCGGATGGCCGAGCAGGTTCAGCAGTCCGGCGAGATTCGCCTGCTGCTCGGGCGCCGCGTGCGCGGTGCCGCGAAACGAACCCTGACCGGGGCCGAAGCTGCCGTGCCCGTCGAGGAACAGCGGGCCCTGCGTCGTCGACAGGTCGAGATCGGCGTCCGCCCCCTTCGCCTGCAGCACCGCCCGGTACGACCCGAGCGGCTTCACGCGCGACACGCGCGAACTCATCGAATCGATCGTCACCGTCAACTGGCCGAACGCGTTGTTGCCGATCATCCGCCAGTCGGTCCAGCCGAGCCGCACGTCGCCCTGCAGATCGAGCGTGTTGAACGGCGTGCCGAGCCCGGCGAGCAGCGACGCGGGCACGGCCATCGAGCCCGCCGACAGCACCGCGCCGCGCCACGTCGCGTCGAGCGTGACGGCGTCGGGCATCGCCTCGGTCTGCCGCATGCGCATCCGCACGCGCCCGGTCAGGAGCGGCCAGAAGCCCGTGGTCCATTCGACCCGGCCCGGCAGCAGCGTCGCCGCGCTCTGGTCGGCGCCCGGCGCGAGCATCAGCGTGCCCGAGCCGTGCCACAGCGATCCGTCCGGATCGACGAGATTGACGTGCCCGCCGGTCGCGCGCGCGAACTGCGGGGCGATCCAGGCGGCCGGCGCGAGCGCGACGAGCGTCAGCGCCGTCGCGAGCCCGCCCGCCACCACCCACGGCAATGCGGCGACGAGCCGCCGGATCCCTGGCCTCATCGGCCGACCGTCGCTTGTTTCATCCACTGCGTCATTTCTGCGTCGAGGGTTGCATCACGGCCGTCAGGTCGACCTGGCCGTCTTCCTTCAGCGCGGTCACGTGCGCTTCGCCGACCTGCACCTTGAATTGCCGGCGCGCGTCGTCGAGCCACTGCGTCCACACCGGAAACGGCACGTTCTTCATCTGGACCTGCACGCCGTTACCGACGACCTGCACCTGCGCGCCCTGCAGCCCGTGATCGGACAGCGACGCGGTGAGCGCATCCTTCAGCGCGAGGCCGGTCGGCGCGACGCCTTGCGCGGCGGCCGTCAGTGACTTCGCCTCAGTGGCCTGCGCGGTCATCTGCGCAAGCTCGCGGCGCATCGTCGGCAGTTCGTGGCGGATCCGCGCGCGGCCTTCCTGCGCGGGCGACCACAGCACCGAATACGCGATCGCGACCGCCAGCACGGCGCCGCCCCAGCCGAGCAGCGTCCGCTCGCGCGGCGTGCGTTCGCCCCAGAACTGGGCCAGCGTCTGGTTGAGTTGTTCGGTCTTCATGAGCGGCTCCGGATCGTCCATTTGCCGGTGCTGCTGTCGACTTCGCCGGACAGCCCGTTGCGCGCGAGACGCTGCGGGAAATCGGGGTCGACCTTGACCTCCGGCTTGAAGCCGACGTCGAGCCGCCGGTCGTGATAATCGAGCGACGCGATTCCGTTCAGCGGCAGCGCGCCCATCGAACGCGACAACCCGCTCGACAGCGCGAGGAAATCGTTCGGCGACAGCTCGCCCGCCGCAAGGCGCAGCTGGTCGAGCTGACGCTGCATCTGTGCGGGCGGATCGAGCACCGTCGTCGTCTTCGGGAAGGCCGACAGCAGCGTCTCGGTGATCTGCGCGGACAGCGCGTCGCGCTCGCGCGACAGCTTCCACCAGTGCAGGTTCATCCCGATCACCGCGACGCCGAGCGTGGCCGCGGCGAGTGCGATCGGCACGCGCAGGCGCTTCACCGTCGCGCGGTCGAAGCGCCACGGCTGGGATTCGAATTCGAACTGGCACAGATCGAAGCGCTCGGTCAGCGCACGTCGCGCGAATGCGTCGAACGACAGCGGTTGCGCGCCCGGCAGCAGCGGGCCGTCGGCACGCCCGACCGACGCGAGGCGCGGCTCCGCGCCCGGTTCGCCGAGTTCGTACAGCTCGACGTCGCCGCCACCGGCGAGCGCGGCCAGCGTGCCGCCCGCGCGGGATGCCGGCGCCGCGAAACCTTCGCCGAGCGCGCCGCGCGCGACCGCGAGCTCGAGACGCGGCGCACCGGCCGCGGCCGGCTGCGCGCCGGCTTCCACGAGCACGGGTTCGACCGTCGTCGCGAGGCCGAGCACCGCGGCCACCGCCGTCGGGCGAAGGGGCGGCTCGTCCGCCGCCGTGATTGCGTCGGCCGGCGTGGCCTCACCGTCGGCAGGCGCATCGGGCGCCGCGTCCGCCGCCGGCGCCCGCGGCGCGGGCAGGCAGCGCGTCGCGGGCACGGCGCTCAGGTGCCGGTGGCCGGCTGCCGTGAACGCGTCGCAGATCGCGCGGAACCACGCGCGATCGACGACGGCCAGCACGCGGCGGCCGTCCGGCAGCGCGACCGGATCGAGCGCGATATGGCAGCCGAGCGGATCCTGGATCAGCTGGTCCTCGACGATGTTGGGCAGCGCCTGGCGCAGCTTCGGCCCCTTGAGCGGCGGCACGGTCGCGGCCAGGAGCAGCACGTCGCGCGCGGCGACGATCAGCACCGTCGCGTTCGCGCGCGGCAGCAGCGCGAGCGCGGCGCGGCCCGCGCGCTGCACCTGGCCGGCCTTGTCCACGAGCGTGAACGGCAGCTCCGGCCACTGCCACTCCTGCAGCGGCACGGCCGGCTCGCGCGGCGGCAAAGAAACAATCAGCGTGCTCAAGAGTTCCTCTCCCGAATGGCGTCGTTATAGCTGGTCGCGGATGCGCACGACCCGCGTCGAGTGCGTGGTCGAATCACGATACACGAGCGAGGTGCGATCGACCTCCGCGCGATCGTGCTGAATCCGGCCATGCACGATGAAATAGTTCGAATTGACGTCGACGAGGCTCGAGTCGATCGTCGCGTTCGGCGGCGCGCCGGCGCCGCGCAGCGCGAGCTGCACGTCGCCGACGTTGCGGAAAAACACGGTCTCGCGCCGCGCCACGAGCGCCTGCGCGGACGACACGCTCATCCCCGGCACCAGCGCCGCGATCACCTCGGCCGGCGCGGTGTTCATGTTCACCGGCGTGGTGGTCGGCAGCACGGTGACGAACGGGCGCAGCCGCGCGACCATCTCGGGCGTCACGCCGTCGACGTCGAGCAGGCTGTCGACGCCGGTCATCTGGAGCGGCGCGGGCCCGCGATCGCCGTCGGACATCCCCGGTTCGTCGGTGATGTTGCCGGTCATGTCGCCGCCGGGCACCGGCGCGGTCGCGGCCGTACCGGCGCCGGGCAGCGTCGGCGTCTGGAAGCGCGTCGCCGAATGCATCAGGCCCGCGCGCATCTGCAGCGCGATCCGCTTAGCGAACGCGCCGTCGTAGCCGAGCGTCGTCAACAGCCGCTGGAACGCCTGCAGCTGCATCACGTTGAGCTGCAGCACGCCGGGGGCCGGCGACGACACGAGGTTGCGCAGGTTGTACTTCGCCTGCGCGTCCTCGATCGATCCTGAGATGTAGGTGTCTTCGCCGCCGTTGTCGTTCGGCGCGCCGATCCGGCCGAGGAAGTCGGACAGCTTGGTCTTCGCGATCGGCACGGCCCAGATCCCGCCGAGATAGGTGATGCCGGGCGCCGTGTCGCCTTCGGAGCGCAGGATCATGCGCGTCCAGTCGAGCGCGCCGCGCGCGACCCACTGCGCCTGCGCGATCACGCGCTGGTTCTCGATGCGGCGAATCTGCACCTGCTGACGCCACAGCATCCCCGACACGAGGATCGCCGACAGCGCGACGACGAGCAGCGCGGTGATGATCGCCGCACCGCGCTCGCGGCGGGTGCGTGCATGCGCGCGTGCGCCGCCGCGAGCGGCGGACCGGGAACGGTGAGGGCGCGCGCGCATCGTCATTCCCCGACGAGGAAAATGCGCGTGACGGGCATGCGCAGCGACGTCGCGCCGATGCTGACCTGCAGCCCCGTCACCGCGCGCGTCGGCGGCGCGTTGCCGATCTGCGGCACCTTCAGCGCATCGTTGTTCTGCGACAGCGCGTCGCTGGCCGCCTGCAGGTTGGTGGTCCAGCCGACGCGCGGCACGTACAGCTTCGCGTCGATCGCACCGACGCCGCCCATCAGCGCGACCCAGCTCCAGCCGTCGACGCTGCTGTCCTTCAGCACGTCGCGCAGGCGGTTCGCGTCGTCGAGCGGCGGTGACGCATAGCGCACGACGCGCCCGCCGGCGATCCGGTAGCGGACCACCTGCAACCGAGGCGCGGCGCCCGGCACGTCGAGTTCGCGGACGATCTGCAGCGTGTTGCCGGCGACGCCGATCGCCGGCTGGCCGGCTTCGTCGTCGGTGGCGGCGAGCCGCGCGTCGATGCGCATCTGGTCGAACATCTGCGCGAAGATGCGCTCGTCCTCCATCGCGGACGCGACCTTGTCGCGGCCGCGCATGATCTGGTCGAGCCCGCGCCACGAGAGGATCGCGACCACCGCGAGGATCGCGATCGCGATCATCAGTTCGATCAGCGTGAAGCCGCGCACGCGGCGCGGGCCGACGGAACGCACGGGCCGGCGCCGCATCGGCGCGTCAGAGCGGACGGCTGGTTTCATTCGCGACCACCGTCACCATTTGCGCGAGCACGCCGGCGTGCCCCGGCATGCTCACCGACATCTGCACGCGCCGGAACACCGGGTTCGGCGTCGTGCTCACGCGCTGCGTGCAGACCAGCTGCACGTTGCCTTGCGAACAGTCGAAACTCTGCTCACCGACCTCCGGCCACGCATGCGTGAGCCGCAGCTGCGCGAGTGCGTTGTCGGCGCTCCAGCCGGCGAGCAGCCGGCGATGGAGATCGGATGCATTGGTCGCCATCGTGCCGACCGCGCGGATCGACGCGGCAAGCGCGACCGCGATGATCGCGAGCGCGACCAGCACCTCGATCATCGTGAAGCCTCGGGAAGGAGCCGGGAAGGGCAGGCGACGACGCATCGTCATTGCACCTCGTAGCGGCCGTTGCCGGTGCCGACGATCGTCGCGCTGCCGACCGCCGAATGCAGCGTCACGCGCACGGGCGTGTCGACGCTTTCGATGCCGAACACGACGCGGCTCGCACGCGTGTCGGATCCCGGATAGTCGATGTCAGCGCCGGTGACGCCGCCGTCCCAGTCGCGCGGGCGCAGCACGTCGTCGCGCAGCGTGCGCCAGCCGTCGGGCGAGCTCACGTCGAAACGGAAGCCGTGCGCGGTCGGCTGCCACGCGATCGGGCGCGCGCGCACCTGCGCTTCGTCGCCGGCCGTCTCGAACAGCAGCGCGATGCGCTGCGCTTCCTCGCGCAGGTCGGTGCGCGGATTGCGCGTGAGCGACAGCGACGCGAGCGACACCAGCAGGCCCGCGATCACGAGCACGACCAGCATCTCGAGCAGCGTGAAGCCGCGCGCGCGCGCCGCGGTCACGGCCGCGCCGCGACGCACGCGGCCGTCGCGGGCATCGCGGCGAGCGCGAGCGGAGCGCAAGGGCGTGCGAAGGGCGGGCATGAAGTGAAGAAACGGGAAGAACGTCGGTCCGGTCAGCGCGCGCTTACTGCCACGAACCGATGTCGGAATCGTTGCTCTCGCCGCCTTCCTTGCCGTCGGCGCCGTAGCTGAACACGTCGATCTCGCCGTGCACGCCCGGGTTCAGGTACTTGTACCCGTTGCCCCACGGGTCGTTCGGCAGGCGCTCGAGATAGCCGCCGTCCTTCCAGTTGTTCGGGATCGGATCGGTGGTCGGCTTCTGGGTCAGCGCGTTCAGGCCCTGTTCCTGGGTCGGATAGCGGCCGTTGTCGAGACGGTACAGCTTGAGCGCCTGCATGATCGTGCCGATGTCCTGCTTCGCGGCGATACGGCGTGCCTCGTCGGGACGGCTCATGATCTTCGGCACGATCAGTGCCGCCAGGATCCCGAGGATCGCGACCACCACCATGATCTCGATCAGCGTGAAACCGCGCTGACGGCGCACGGCCGCATTACGGCGAGTGATCCACGTTTGCATGACTGACTACCTCTTTCCAAAAAATATCGTCGATTGAGTGACGCACCCGGCGTATTCCGGACGCTTGCCTGACGGCCGGCTTCCGTTTCCCCGGGCGCGGAGCACGCATTGTAAGGCGCACATTGCCGAGGGCTTTCACCCAACGCAAATTTCATATACATCCGTACAATAGCGCGCATGAACGCGCTCTCGATCCGGATCCTCTCCCTAGCCCTCTTCGCGGGTTTGTGCGCGACGGCCACCTACTGGGTCGTCACGCTGTCGGCCCGCGAAGCGCCGCTGCCCGCCGCCGCCGCGCGGTTGCCGATCCGCACCGAGGACGCCGCCGCGCTCTTCGGCGGACAGCTCGACAAGAATCCCGTGCAGGACATCCACCTGTTCGGCATTCTCGCGCTCGATCATGGCGGCGCCGCGATCGTCGGCGTCGGCGGCGAACCGCCGCGTGCCGTGTCGCTCGGCGCGGAAGTCACGCCCGGCGCGAAGCTCGCCGAAGTCCGCAGCCGCTCGATCATCGTCGACCGCAACGGCGCCCGCGCCGAAATCCAGCTCCCCGCGAATACGCCGTCCCCCGCGATCTACATGCGTTGAACGGCGGCGGCCCGACCGGCGCCCGGGCCGTCACTGCACCATGTTGTTCAGCTCGATGATCGGCAGCATCACGGCCAGCACAATCACGAGCACGATGCCGCCCATCGCGAGGATCAAGAGCGGCTCGAGCAGGCTCGTCAGGAACATCGTGCGCCGCTCGAGTTCGCGCGCCTCGCCTTCCGCCGCGCGATCGAGCATCGTCGTCACGTCGCCCGTCGCCTCGCCGGAACGGATCAGGTGCACGAGCACCGGCGGAAACGTCTTCACGTTGTTCAGCGCGCGCGACAGCGCGGAGCCTTCGCGCACGCGCACGATCGCATCGTCGATGTTCGCGCGCATCGCGCGGTTCGACAGCGTCTCGCCGGCCGCCTGCAACGCGCGCAGGATCGGCACGCCGGCCGCGGTCAGGATGCCGAGCGTGCTTGCGAAGCGCACCGTGTTGTAGCCGCGCACGAGCTTGCCCGCGAGCGGCGCCGTCAGCACCCAGCGGTCGAATGCGAGCCTGGGCCCGTCGCGCGACAGCGTCGCCTTCACGAACCACACGACGAGCGCGACCGCGATCAGGATCGCCCACCACCAGTGCCGGACGAAATCCGACAGCGCCATCATCACGATCGTCAGCAGCGGCAGTTGCTGCTTCGTGCTCGCGAACACGTTGACGACCTGCGGTACGACATAGCTCAGCAGGAACGTGACGATGCCGAATGCGATCAGCGTGACGATTCCCGGATACGTGAACGCCAGCAGGATCTTCTGCTTCAGCGCATTGCTCTGTTCGATGTAGTCGGCAAGGCGCGACAGCACGATGCCGAGCTTGCCGGTGTGCTCGCCCGCCGCGACGAGCGCGCGGTAGATTTCCGGAAAGTCGCGCGGATGCTGGCCCAGCGCGTTCGCGAGCGAATGGCCGCCGAGCACTTCCGCGCGGATCGCGGCCATCAATTCGCGAATGTAGTCGCGCTCGGCCTGCTCGGTGAGCACGCCGAGCGCCTCGTCGAGCGGCAGCCCCGCGATCAGCAGGCTCGCGAGCTGGCGCGTGAGGATCGCCTGCTCGCGCTGCGAGAGCTTGCGGCCGAACGCGAGGCGCTGCGAGCGCGCGCCGCGGGTCGCGCTGGCGGCCGGCTCGACGACGAGCGGCGTGAGCCCCTGCGTGCGCAGCTGGCCGCGCGCGGCGCGCGCGCTGTCGGCGTCGATCACGCCTTTCTGCGCGCGCCCCGCCGAATCGATTGCTTCGAAACGGAATGCCGGCATCGCGCTATGCGCCTCCCGTCACGCGCAGCACTTCCTCGAGCGACGTCGCGCCGGCCGCGAGCCAGCGCTCGGCGTCGTCGCGCAGCGTGCGCATCCCTTCGGCGCGGCCCGCGGCGAGAATCTCCGCATCGGCCGCGTTGCGGTGGATCAGCGTGCGGATCGAATCGTCGACCACCAGCAGTTCGTACACGCCGCGCCGGCCGGTGTAGCCCGAATGCCCGCACTTGTCGCAGCCGACCGGATGCCACACGGTGCGGCCTTCCTCGTGCCGCTCTTCCTTGCAGACCGGGCAGAGCTGGCGCACCAGGCGCTGCGCGAGCACGCCGAGCAGCGACGACGCGAGCAGGTACGGCTCGACGCCCATGTCGGTCAGGCGCGTGACGGCCGATGCGGCATCGTTCGTGTGCAGCGTCGCGAGCACGAGGTGGCCCGTGAGCGACGCCTGCACCGCGATCTGCGCGGTTTCCAGATCGCGGATTTCGCCGATCATGATCACGTCCGGGTCCTGGCGCAGGATCGAGCGCAGCGCGCGGGCAAAGGTCATCCCGATCCGCTCGTTCACCTGCGTCTGGCCGATGCCGGACAGGTCGTATTCGATCGGATCCTCGACGGTCATGATGTTGGTCGTCGCCGTTTCGAGCCGCGACATCGACGCATACAGCGTCGTCGTCTTGCCCGAGCCGGTCGGGCCCGTCACCAGCACGATCCCGTGCGGGCGGCCGATCAGCTTGTCGAACTGGACGAGCGTGTCGCGGCCCATCCCGAGCGCCTCGAGGTTCAGGCGCTGCGCATCCTTTTCCAGTAGACGCAGCACCGCGCGCTCGCCGTGCCCGGTCGGCAGCGTCGACACGCGCACGTCGACCGGCCGGCCGCCGACGCGCAGCGTGATGCGGCCGTCCTGCGGCAGGCGCTTCTCGGCGATGTCGAGCTGCGCCATGATCTTGATCCGCGAGATCAGCGCGCCGTGCAGCGCCTTCTTCGGGCGCACGACGTCGCGCAGCGTGCCGTCGACGCGAAACCGCACGACCGATGCGTTCTCGAACGGCTCGATGTGAATGTCCGAGGCCTGTTCGCGTGCCGCTTGCGTGAGCAGCGCGTTGATCATCCGGATGATCGGCGCGTCGTCTTCCGATTCGAGCAGATCCTCGACTTCGGGAATGTCCTGCATCAGGCGCGACAGGTCGACTTCGCCTTCGACCTCGCCGACGATCTGCGCCGCGCTGCCGTCCTGGCGCGCATAGGCCTGGTTGATCGCCTGCGCGAGCTCGTCGGCCGGCACGCGATGCACGGAGATCGAGCCGAAGTTGCGCGCGATTTCGGCGAGCGCCGCATCGTTCGTGCGTTCGCTGATCCACACCTCGAGCGTGTCGTCGAGCTGGTGCGCGATCAGCACCTGGCCGCTCTTCGCAAAGCCGTACGGCAACAGGCGCGCGGCGAGCGGCGACGGCGGCTGCCGTTCGCCCGGCGCGCCGTCGTGGGCGGAGGACGCGAGCACGTCGGTCACTGCGAGGCTCCCGGCGTGGCGGTCAGCGGCTGTTGCGGCACGGCCTGCTGCGGCACGCTCTGCGGCTGCGCGGGCGTTGCCTCCGGCAACGGCTGGGCCGGCACCGGCGCGACCTGGCGCTGCAGCTGCTGGCGACGCATCTTGTCGAGATCGAACAGGTTCCCGGCGGGCGTGCCGCCCTGGCTCGGGCCGAGCGGCATCGGCGGGACGACCGGATCGTCCTTGTCGCGCATCACGTTGTTGTCCGACTTGTACGCGCCCGTCACGCCCTGAATGTAGTCGTAGCGGTTAGCCGTGACTTGCTGCGCGACATTGCGATCGTTGATGATCACCGGGCGCAGGAACACCATCAGGTTGGTCTTCTGGCGGTTCTTGTTCTCCGAGCGGAACAGCTGGCCGATCCACGGGATGTCGCCCAGCAGCGGCACCTTGCTGTTCGACACCGCGTAGTTGTCCTGCATCAGGCCGCCGAGCACGATGATTTCGCCGTTGTCCGCGAGGATCGTCGACTGGATCGAGCGCTTGGTGAAGGTCGGACCGTTGACTGCGGTCGCAGTGGAGGTCACGACCGCCGAATCCTCCGTGTAGAGTTGCAGCTTCAGAATACCGCCATCGGTGATCTGCGGCTTCACGTGCAGCGTGAGACCGACGTCGCGGCGATCGTAGGTATTGAATGCGTTGTTCGTGTTGCCGCTCGTCAGGTTCGAATACGAACCCGTCGGAATCGGCACGTTCTGGCCGACGACGATCTTCGCCTCTTCGTTGTCGAGCGTGATGAGGTTCGGCGTCGACAGCACGTTCGCGTCGCTCACGCCCGCGAAGTAATTCAGCAGCGCGCCGAGGCCCTGCACGCCGAACATGTTGTGCAGCCAACCGACGTTGAGGCCCGGCAGGAGAGTCTGCCCCAACGCGCCGAGACCCGTCGCACCGCCGGCTGCAACCGCGCCCGACACACCGAGGATGTTGCCGGTGGGTGTACCGGGAGCGCTGAAGTTCGTGCCACCGAGAAACTGGCCCTGAGCGATCTGCCACTGAATGCCGAGGTTGCCGGACGTGTTCGAGTTCAGCTCGACGATCAGCGCTTCGATATAGACCTGCGCGCGCCGTGCGTCGAGCTGGTCGATCACCGAGCGCAGGTTCCGGTAAACCGGATCGGACGCGGTGATGATCAGCGAGTTGGTCGCCGAGTCAGCCTGGATCATCCCGCCCGGCTGGTTGTCGTCGCCCTTGTCCTTGTCGCCGCCGAGCAGGCCGCCGGTACCGAGGCCGCCGCTGCCCGTCGCGCCGCTGCCGTACGACGAGGACGACGAACCGCCCAGGCCGCCCGACGGCAGCGGCGGGGTGCCCGACGTACCGGTCGAGAAGTTGCCGCTCGACGACGAGCCGCCGCCCTGGTTGAAGCTGTTCGCATCGTTGGACGACGCCGACGAACCGCTGTCGCTGCCGCTTCCCTTGCCGAGCATGCCGCGCAGCGTCTTCGCGAGCTTCACCGCGTCGGCGTTGCGCAGCGGCACGACGTGCATGTTGCCGGGCACCGCGCTCGGCGCGTCGAGCTGCTGCACGAGGCGCTTCGCGGCCGCAAGGCGCGACGCGCTGGACGCGCGCAGCATCAGCGAGTTGGTGCGCGGATCGGCCGTGACCGACACCTTCAGCGTCGCGTCGCTGTTGCCGATCGCGCCGGGGTCGAGCATCTTTTGCAGCTGCGCGGCGAGGTCGATCGCGTTCGCGTTGCGCAGCGGCACGACCTGAACCTGCGCGCCCGCGGCGCTGTCGACACCCGAGATGATCTGCGCGATGCGGCGCACGTTGTCCGCGTAGTCGGTGACGACGATCGTGTTGTTCGCCGGGTAGGCGGTGACCGTGTTGTTCGGCGAGATCAGCGGCCGCAGCACCGGCAGCAGGTTGTTCGCCGATTCGTTGCGCAGCTCGAACACCTGCGTGATGACCTGGTCGCCGCGCGCCTGCGGCGCATTGCCGACATAGGTCGGCACGCCCTGCAGCTTTGCGTCGGCCTCCGGCACGACCTTCAGCACGCCGTGATCCTGCACCAGCGCGAAGCCCTGCATGCGCAGCGCCGACTGCAGCGTCTTCAACGCCTGGTCTTCCGGCACGGGCCGTTCGGCCACGAGGTTGAGCTGCCCCTTCACACGGGGGTCGACGATGATGGTCTTGCCGGTTGCGGCGCCGATCGCCTTGGCGACCTGGTCGATATCCGCATTCACGAAATTGAGCGTGACCTGAGCGTAGGCGGCCTGCGAGACGATGATGCCGGCGACCATCAAGGTCGTGGCGATGCGCCGCATAACGAAGCGATTTCTTGTCATGGATGATTGGGTCGATGCCGGCTCAGGCCACTTCCGGCGGTAGTGCTGGGATCCAGGTCCTAAAGGCGCGACATTAGCAGTTTTTCATGTCCGAAATATCACATTGATCCGAAGACTGTCTCACATACGACATGTATCCGGCACACCGTATGCAATATGTAAGATTTCGGCAATGCCCCGGCATTCAGGCCATCGCCGTCGTTTTGCGATGAATCGACACGAAAATGCGGTATAAACGGGCTGCCGCCTTTCGCTTGTCGTCACGCGACGGACTGTCTGTATGATACGGGCGGCGCGTTTCCAGTCGTACGAATAACAGACACGGGTTTTCCCGATCCTTGCGTCATTTCCATTTCGTTTCCGCAACATGAACAGACGGTTCGCTTCGATCGCGTTGATCGCCGCCGGCGCGTGGTTCGCCTGCGGAAACGCTCGCGCGGATTGTTTCGACGAAGCCGCCCGCTACCAGAAGGTCAATCCGCTGATCCTGCGCGCGATCGCGTGGCAGGAGTCGCGCAACCGGCCCGACGCGCTGAACAAGAACACGAACGGCTCGGTCGACTACGGCCTGATGCAGATCAATTCGATCCACCTGCCGACGCTGTCGCGCTACGGCATCGGCCGCGACACGCTGATGCAGCCGTGCAAGAGCGTCTACATCGCCGCGTGGCACCTGCGCCAGAAGATGAATCGCTACGGCAACACATGGCAGGCCGTCGGCGCCTATCATTCCGAAACGCCGTCGCTGCGCGACAAGTACGCGCGGCAGATCGCCGGAATCCTGGCGCAGTGGAAGCTGCTGCCGCCCGAGCAGTGACGCCGCGCCGCAGCGCCGGCTGACGCCGTGCCGCTCGGCCGGCGCGCGTTTGATGCACAATGCGCATCTCACGCCGCGATTTCGACCGGCCCGGGCCGATCGCGCCCCGCCAGGGCGCCGCGGCCGCTTTTCCCTCTTTTCCGTTGGTGCAAATCGTTATGAATCCGGCAATGAACCAGCCGTTGCCCGTCACCGTGCTGTCCGGTTTCCTCGGCGCCGGCAAGACCACGCTGCTCAATCACATCCTCGCGAACCGCGCGGGCCTGAAAGTCGCCGTGATCGTCAACGATCTCGCGGCGGTCAACATCGACGCGTCGCTCGTGCGCGATGCGCAGGCGCTGTCGCACGTCGAGGAACGCCTCGTCGAGATGTCGAACGGCTGCATCTGCTGTACGCTGCGCGACGACCTGCTCGTCGAGATCCGCAATCTCGCGGCGGACGGCCGCTTCGATGCGATCGTGATCGAATCGACCGGCATCGCGGAGCCGATGCCGATCGCCGAAACCTTCACGTTCGTCGACGACGACGGCGCGTCGCTGTCGAGCGTCGCGCGCCTCGACACGCTCGTCACCGTGGTCGACGCCTACAATTTCCTGCGCGACTACGGTTCCGACGACGCGCTCGCGACGCGCGGCATCGCCGCATCGGACGAAGACGATCGCACGCTCGTCGAGCTGCTGATCGAGCAGATCGAATTCTGCGACGTGCTGGTGATCAACAAGGCCGACCTCGTCGGCGCGGACGAACTCGCGCGCCTGCAGCACATCCTTGCGCGGCTCAACCCGCGCGCGCACCAGGTCGTGTCGACGTTCGGCAACGTGGCGCTCGGCGAAGTGCTGAACACCGGCCGCTTCGATTTCGACGAAGCCGCGAACGCGCCGGGCTGGCTCGCGTCGCTCGATCACGATCACACGCATTGCGACGATCCCGAGTGCCACGATCCGCATCACGCGCACGTGCATGGCGAGGCCGACGAATTCGGCATCGGCAATTTTGTTTACCGCGCGCGCCGGCCGTTTCATCCGGCGCGACTCTGGGCGCTGCTGCATCAGGAGTGGCCGGGCGTGCTCCGCAGCAAAGGCTTCTTCTGGCTCGCGACGCGCAACGACATCGCGGGTTCGCTGTCGCAGGCGGGCGGCGTGTGCCGGCATGGCCCGGCAGGTCTCTGGTGGGCCGCGCAGGATCGCGCGGAATGGCCGGACGACGACGAGTTGCTCGCCGAAATTCGCACGGAGTGGCAGGGCGACCTCGACGACCGCTCGGTCGGCGATCGCCGTCAGGAACTCGTGCTGATCGGCATCGGGCTCGATGCCGACGCATGGCGCGCGAAACTCGACACATGCCTGCTCACCGATGCGGAATTCGCGCTCGGCGCGCCGCAATGGGCCACGTTCGACGATCCGTTTCCGGTGTGGGATGTCGATTCGCACGACGACGAAGACCCGGGCGACACGCAGATCGTGCACGCGTAATACACGGTAAAACTCGGGGAAAACGGCCGCGGACAGTAACCGTTAAATCTTGCAAGAGTGACGCGAACTGTGGCGAAAATGCCGCGCGCGCCCAACAAAAAACCCGCCGGAAGGCGGGTTTTTTTCCTGGAACAGGCGCTGAATTAACGCTTGTTGACGGCGTCCTTGAACGCCTTGCCAGCCGTGAACTTGACCGTCTTGGCTGCCGGGATCTTGATGGTTTCGCCCGTCTTCGGGTTGCGGCCCGTACGTGCTGCGCGCTTGCCCGAACCGAAGCTGCCGAAGCCGATCAGCTGAACCGCATCACCCTTCGACACGGCCTTCTTGATGACTTCGAGCAGCGTGTCCAGCGTTTCGCCGGTTTGAGCCTTGCTGGCGCCCGTTTGGGCGGCGACGGCGTCGATCAGTTCCTGTTTGTTCATTAAGGTTCCTTTTTCAGGTTAGGTTTGACACGAACAGCGCGAACGCGCCGATTATACGTGCGCGAACCGTGCCGTCGAGAGTCAGACTCCGACGGCACAGCGCCGAATCCTGGCCCGCGCGACGTGCCGTCCGGCTTGCCGGCGGCCACCCCGCGGTACGGCGTTGCTATGATAGCGCAGCGCAAACCCAATAACGACAAGGGTTTCAAAGATTTTCATCGGTATTTCGCCGAATGAATCGTCGATTGCCCGTTTTTTGACCTGCGCCAACCGGACAGGATACGCAGCCGGGTCCGCCGTCGCGCAACGCCGTTGGTTTTTGCCAACGGCCCGCCGGACGCCTCCGCGCAATCCCTTGCCAGGCTTGGCTGCCACGTTTTTTGTTTCGCATGCCCGACCGACTCGTTCCCGCCACGCTCGCGTTTCGCGACGACGGCACCCTCGTCTCGCCCGCGTACGGCGACATCTATCACAACGTCGCGGGCGCGCTCGCGCAGGCGAGCCACGTGTTCATCGCGGGCAACGCGCTGCCCGCGCGCTGGCAAGGCCGCCGCACGTTCACCATCGTCGAGACCGGGTTCGGCGTGGGCGCCAACTTCCTCGCGACCTGGGCCGCCTGGCGCGACGATCCCGCACGCTGCGAGCGGCTGCATTTCGTGTCGTTCGAGAAACATCCGTTTTCGCGCGAGGATCTGCGCCACGCACTGTCAAAGATAGTTGCGAACACAACCATATCGACAGAAGCGGGGATGCTCGTCGATGCGTGGCCGATGCTCGTTCCAGGTTTCCATCGCCTCGAATTCGACGCCGGCCGCGTCGTGCTCACGCTCGCACTGGGCGACGCGCGCGAGATGCTGCCGAAACTGGTCGCACGCGCCGACGCGTTCTATCTTGACGGCTTCGCGCCCGCAAAAAACCCGGAGCTCTGGTCGGCCGATGTGTTTCGCGCACTCGCACGCGTCGCCGCCGACGATGCGACCTTTGCGACGTATTCGAGCGCGGGCGTGGTGAAACAGGCGCTCCTCGACGCGGGTTTCACGTATCGCAAGATCGCCGGGTTGGCCGGCAAGTTCGCGATGCTCGCGGGCGAATATGCACCGCGCTGGCGGACGCGCCGGCACGAACCGCCGCGCGCATTGCCGGTCGCCGCGCGCGATGCGATCGTGATCGGCGCGGGCCTGGCCGGCTGCGCGGTCGTCGAACGGCTTGCGGCACGCGGCTGGAACGTCACGCTGATCGAGCGGCACGCGCGGATCGCGAGCGATGCATCGGGCAATCCGGCCGGTGTATTTCATCCACTGATGACGCGCGACGACAACGTCGCGAGCCGCCTCACGCGCAGCGGTTTCCTGCATGCGCTCGCACGCTGGCGCGCGCTCGAGCAGGCCGGCCATGCGTTCGCGCGCAGCACGCGCGGAATGATTCATCTTGCGGAATCGGCCGACGATTTCGTGCGGATGCGCGAGGCGTTCGATGCGCTCGGCGCACCGTCCGACTACGTGTCGCTGCTCGACACCGACGCCGCACGCGCGCATCTGAACCTGCCCGTCGCACATGGCGGCCTGCTGTTTCCGCACGGCGGCGCCGTATGGCCGGCAGCGCTCTGCGCCGCGCAAGTCGCGGCGGCCGGTGAGCGCGTGAAACTGCTGGCCGGCACCGAGGTCGCTCGACTCGAGCGTGACGGCAACACGTGGCGCGCCGTCGATGCGGCAGGTGCGACGCTCGCCGAAGCGCCGGTCGTCGTGCTCGCGAACGCGGGCGATGCCGTGCGTCTCGCCGGCCTGCGGCATGTCGCGCTGCAGCCGGTGCGCGGCCAGTTGACGCTGCTGCCGCCCGGCAGCACGGCGCCGCTGCCGTGCCCGGCGATCGGCGACGGCTATGCGGTGCCGCTCGACGACGGCACGCTGCTGATCGGCGCAACGTTCGAACCGGACGACCTCGATCCTGCGATGCGTCCCGCCGGACATATCGAAAATATCGAACGCGTGCGGCATCTGCTGCCCGGCCTGATCGGCGATCTGCCGGACGTCGGGACGCTGCGCGGGCGCGTCGCGTTTCGCTGGGTCGTCGCCGACCGCGTGCCGGTGATCGGCCCGCTTGCCGACGAAGCGCAGACCGTCGCGAACGCACGTGCGCTGAGCGGTGCGAAGGCGCGCGACCTGCCGCGCACCGCTGGGCTCTACGGCGCATTCGGCTACGGCTCCCGCGGCCTGGTGTGGGCGGCGCTCGGCGCCGAGCTGATCGCGTCGCAACTCGAGGGCGAGCCGCTGCCGCTCGAGCGCGAACTCGCCGATGCCGTCGACCCGGCCCGATTCCTGATCCGTGCGCTGCGCGGCCGCCAGATCGGCTGATCTCGTCAGCCGAAATCTCACAGTTCTTCGATTTTTTCGCGCAAGGTTATCCACTCGACGCTGTGGATAACCGCGCGGAATCCACGCGCGGTTCGTGTGCAATCACAGTGGACGTAAACTGGGCAACTCGGCACAGTCGTCGAACGGCTCGAAAGTTGCTCAACTCAAACCGCTGTGAGCAAACAGCCTGTGCAACGGGTTATCGCTGTGCCAACACCTTGATCTTGTTGCGTAAACCGAAGTTATCCACAGAACTGTGCGCGTCTTGTTAACTTCTACTACGTATATATACAAGTAAACCATTGAAACCAAAGACCTGTGGTGCCTCACAGGGCCGCGAGTCGATTCGATCGGTTCCGGAGCGAAAAAGCTGTGGCACAATCGGTTTCCTTCGCGTTCGTTCGGCCAGGCGCCGGACATGCTTCAATGGAACGGTCGGCACGATTTCGAATCTGAATCTTCGAGACTGCGCAGTCCGTTCACACACCAGGCCGACAATCCAGATCGGCAGCCTGAACGACAGTTCCGCCGGACGGCGGAAAAAGGCGGATCCCATGTCCCGCCGTCGTCGACCACAACAATCACATTCGGGGCGATACCCAGCCGGCGCGCATCTCATTTCTGACGCTTGACCCCGCGCCGCTGGCGATTGCTTCCAAAGGAGAAGTCACCACGATGAAGTCGGCGTTCTCATTCCTGCCCAACTGGCCGCTCGCGCCGGATGCCGTGTTCTGGGCCGGGCTCGCGTTGTTCGCGGCCGGTCTGTGCGGCGAGCTGTGCTACCGCGCATGGCGGTTGCCGCGCATCACCGGCTATGCGGTGATCGGTCTCGTCGCCGGTTCGTTCGGATTCGGCGTGATCGACGCGAGCACCGACGAAACCTCGCGGCTGCTGATCGACGTCGCGCTCGGCCTGCTGCTGTTCGAGCTCGGCAGCCGTCTCGACCTGAAGTGGATTCGCCGCAATCCGTGGCTCATTGCGTCGAGCCTTGCCGAGGCGACGCTGACGTTCGTGCTCGTGCTGTTCGTGATGCTCGCGCTCGGCGTGTCGGGCATGGTCGCGCTCGTGCTGTCGGCGATCGCGATCGCGACGTCGCCGTCGATGGTGATCCAGCTCAAGACCGAACTGCGCGCGGAAGGGCAGGTGTCGCAGCGCCTCATCACGCTGACCGCGCTGAACAGCGTGTACGCGATCGTGCTGACCAAGCTCGTCACGAGCTGGCTCCACCAGGAGGCGTACGGGAACGTTTTCGCGACGATCCTGCAGCCCGTCTACCTGATCGCCGGTTCGTTCATCGTCGCGTACCTGGTCGCGCGCGCATGCAATTACCTGTTCCGCCACATGACCTCGACGATGCGCGACGAGCATTCGTTCGTCGCGCTGTTCGGCCTCGTGATGCTCGCGATCGCGGTGGCGCAGGCGCTGAAGCTGTCGACGCTGCTCACGCTGCTGCTCGCCGGCATCATCGTGAAGAACCTCGAAGCGCGGCCGCAGCTGTGGCCCGAGCATTTCGGCACGGCCGGCTGGCTGCTGACGGTGGTGCTGTTCGTGCTGACGCTCACGTCGTTCACGTGGGGCGACATCGCACTCGGCGGGCTGCTCGCGATCGCGCTGATCGTCACGCGGCTCGTGGCGAAGCTGGCCGGCGTCGTCGCGTTCGCGAAGCCGAGCGGCATCGGGATGAAGCAGGGCATCGCGCTCGGTATCGCGCTCACGCCGATGTCCGCGCTGTCGTACCTGCTTGTCGACGACACCTACCAGCTCTATCCGAATTTCGACCCGCACCTGCGCGCGATCGTGATGTGCACGATCGTGATCCTGCAGCTCGTCAGCCCGTTCGTCGTCTACCGCTGCCTGTCGGCGGTCAGCGAACGCAGCGACGGCAACTGATTTCCGGAACCTGCCATGGCACTCGAAACTTTCGTCAATTCCGAACCGTTCACGTTCGGCGTCGAACTGGAGATCCAGGTCGTCAACACGCACAACTACGACCTGACCAAGGCGGCATCCGACCTGATGCGCCTGATCCAGGGCGAGACCTTCCCCGGCAACATCACGCCCGAAATCACCGAGAGCATGATCGAGCTGTCGACCGGCATCTGCCATTCGCACGAGCAGGCGGTCAGCGAGCTGCACGCGATCCGCGACGTGCTCGTGAAGGCGGCCGACCAGCTCAACGTCGGGCTCGCCGGCGGCGGCACGCACGCGTTCCAGCAGTGGAGCGACCGGCAGATCTACGACGCGCCGCGCTTCCAGTACATCTCCGAGCTGTACGGCTATCTCGCGAAGCAGTTCACCGTGTTCGGCCAGCACGTGCACATCGGCTGTCCCGATCCGGACAGCGCGCTGTTCCTGCTGCACTCGATGTCGCGCTTCATTCCGCACTTCATCGCGCTGTCCGCGTCGTCGCCGTTCGTGCAGAACGTCGACACCGGCTTCCATTCGGCGCGCCTGAATTCGGTGTTCGCGTTCCCGCTGTCGGGCCGCGCGCCGTTCGTGCTGACCTGGGACAGCTTCGAGGAGTACTTCATGAAGATGGTCAACACGGGCGTCGTCAACTCGATGAAGGACTTTTACTGGGACATCCGGCCGAAGCCCGGCTACGGGACGATCGAAGTGCGCGTGATGGACACGCCGCTGTCGGTCGATCGCGCGGCCGCGATTGCTTGCTACATCCAGACGCTCGCGCGCTACCTGCTGACCGACCGGCCGCTGAAGCTGTCGGAGGACGACTATCTCGTCTACACATTCAACCGTTTCGAAGCGTGCCGCTTCGGGCTCGAGGGCACCTGCGTCAATCCTCAGACAGGTGAGCGCCGCACGATCGCGGAAGACATCCTCGACACGCTCGACCGGATCGCGCCGCATGCGGCCGCGCTCGGCTCGCGCGCGGCGCTCGACGAGATCGGCGCGCTCGCGAAGGCGCGCGTGAATGACGCGTCGTGGTTGAGAACCGTTTTCAAACAGGAAAAATCGCTGAACGAGACGGTTCGTCAGCAGTGCCTGCGCTGGCGTGAATGAAAAAATGTTTTGCAGATTACAGGCTCGACCGCGCGGCGATTCGCTGAACGCCGTTCGGCGCCGATTCGTGCGCAGCGCGTCGCCAGTCGTCCTGAAAATCTGTGGATAACCCGATATTCCGCTTCAAAGTCAACGCTCTGCGAGATGGATAACCCGGTGGACCGATGCCGTCGGCACGATGGCCGATTCGAACAGGAAAATGTTTGCGCGTTCGGTTGTGGGGTCGGCAGAGATTGCCGGCACAACGAAAAAATCCGGTTATCCAGCGATTTTCCACAGAATGCAGGGGATAACTTAGCTGTGCGATTTTCCGCTCTCGCTTAGAATGTCGGCTTTGCGGACACCGGAACGACCCGTGTCTCACCGGTCGCCGCGAACGCGACCGCCGCGTGTGCCTCGCGACGGCCGTGTCGACGCTCTTCAACGAGCGTCTGTTTTGAGATGACATTCGATCTCCACACTACGGCTGCTCGGCGATCCGGGCGGCGGCAAAGCGAAAAGACTATGAGCGAAGGCGTTTACGGGAATCAGGCTTCGGGACGTGTGACCCACAGCTTGCTGCGGTTGAGTACGGCCATGCGAAGCCAGGCATGGGATTGGGCGGAAGGCGCAGGCCTCACGCCGACGCAGGGCGAGATCCTCGTGCTGCTGCTGCAACGCAAGGGCCCGATGCGGCTCGGCGAGATCGCACGCGAGACGCAGCTCACGGCTGCGACCACCAGCGATGCGGTCAGCACGCTCGAGACGAAGGGTCTCGTCGAGAAGCGTCGCGCACTGGACGACGGCCGTGCGCTCGCCGTGCGCCTGTCGGCCCGCGGCCGTACCGCGGCGAAGAAGGCGCTTCAATGGCCTGAATTCCTGACGAAAGCGGTCGGCAAGCTCGGCGCGGACGAGCAGGGCACGCTGTACCGTGCGCTGCTGAAGACGCTGCGCGAACTGCAGGTGGCCGGTGCGACGCCGCCGCAGCGCATGTGCCTGACGTGCGCGCATTTCCAGCCGGGCAAGCAGTCGAAGAAGACCGTGCATCACTGCGCGGCGCTCGATCTGTCGATGGCCGACAGCGATCTGCGTCTCGACTGTTCGGTGCACGAAGAAGCCGACGCGGCGACGCAAAAGAAGACCTGGAAGGTATTCGCCGGCTGACGTCCGTCGATCGACCGGGAGGCCGATGATGAACGCTGAAGTGGTGGCGATCCGCCACGTGCATTTCGAGGACCTCGGCAGCTTCGAGCAGGTGCTCGGAGAGCGCGGGCGGCGGGTACGCTACGTCGACGTCGGATCGTCGCGCGTCGAGGCGCTCGACGCGCTCAAGCCGGCGCTGCTCGTGATGCTCGGCGGGCCACTCAGCGTGTACGAGGATGCGCAGTATCCGTCGATCGCGCCGCTCGAGGCACTCGTGCGCCAGCGCATCGACGCCGGACTGCCGATCCTCGGCATCTGCCTCGGCGCGCAGTTCATCGCCCGCGCGCTCGGTGCGCGCGTCTATCCGGCTGCGCAGAAGGAACTCGGCTGGGCGCCGCTGACGCTCACCGACGCGGGCCGCGCGTCGCCGCTGCGCCATCTCGACGGCGCGGCGACCTCGATGCTGCACTGGCATGGCGATACGTTCGACCTGCCGGGCGGCGCGATCCATCTCGCCTCGACCGCGGCGTGCCGCCACCAGGCGTTCGCGTGGGGGCAGCACGTGCTGGCGCTGCAATGTCATCCTGAAATCCGCGCCGACCGCTTCGAACCCTGGCTGATCGGCAACGCCGGCGAAATCGCGTCGACGCCCGGCATCGACGCGCGCCAGTTGCGCGCCGACACCGTTCAGCACGGTCCTGTGCTGGAGACGGCCGCGCGACGCATGTTCGGCGAGTGGCTCGACAGCGTCGGGCTTTGATCCCGGGCGAGCGGCATCGCGCGTGACCGGCCCGCGGGCATTGCGGCCGGTGCACCGCCGCACGCCGCGTGCGTGCTGCCTCGCTGCCGGCTGCACGCCGGCCCTGCCTGACCATCCGCTTACTGCCGAACCGGCTGCCAGCAGGCTTCGAGCCCGCATGCTACGCTGATCCGCTCTTTCCCTTTCCTGGCGAGCGGCATCCATGACTGCGCTGTTTTCTCCGTTCACGCTGCGCGGCGTGACCCTTCCGAACCGGATCGTGATCTCCCCGATGTGCCAGTACTCGGCCGAGCGCGGCGAGGCGACCGACTGGCACATGATTCACCTCGGCCATCTCGCGCTGTCCGGCGCGGGCCTGCTGTGCATCGAAGCGACCGCCGTCGAACCCGACGGGCGCATCACGGCCGGCGACCTCGGCCTGTGGGACGACGTGACCGAAGCGGCGCTCAAGCCCGTGCTGGCGGCGATCCGCAAGCATTCGCCGGTCCGTGTCGCGATGCAGCTCTCGCATGCGGGGCGCAAGGCGTCGAGCGAGGTGCCGTGGAAGGGCGGCCAGCTCGTGTCCGTCGCCGATGGCGGCTGGCTGCCGCATGCGCCGTCGGCGTTACCGCACAAGGACGGCGAGACGCCGCCGCTCGCGCTCGACGCGGCCGGCCTGAACCGGATCCGCGAAGCGTTCGCTGCGGCCGCGAAGCGTGCGGCGCGCCTCGGCATCGATGCGATCGAGGTGCACGCGGCGCACGGCTATCTGCTGCATCAGTTCCTGTCGCCGCTTTCGAACCAGCGCACCGACGAATACGGCGGCTCGCGAGACAACCGGATGCGCTTTCCGCTCGAGATCTTCGAGATCGTGCGCGCGGCGTTCCCGGCGGACCGGCCGGTCGGCGTGCGCGTGTCGGCGACCGACTGGGTCGAGGGCGGCTGGGAACTCGAGGATACGATCGCGTTCGCGCACGAACTGAAGCAACGCGGCTGCGACTGGATCGACGTGTCGTCCGGCGGCGTGTCGCCGCTGCAGAAGATTCCGCTGTCGCCCGGTTACCAGGTGCCGTTCGCGCAGGCGGTGAAGCGCGCGGTCGGGATGCCGACGATCGCGGTCGGCCTCATCAACGAGCCCGCGCATGCGAACCGGCTGATCGAGTCCGGCGACGCCGATTTCGTCGCGATGGCGCGCGCGATGCTGTACGACCCGCGCTGGCCGTGGCATGCGGCCGCCGAGCTCGGCGCGCAGGTTTCGGCGCCGCCGCAGTACTGGCGCTCGCAGCCGCGCGAGCACAAGACGTTGTTCGGCGACATCGCATTCGGCCAGCGTTGAGCGTCATGCGCGCGATATTGCGCGCGATGTTGAACGAAGCAATCGTGAACGTGTAGGATGCGGGTGATTCGCCGCATGCCCCGACGCGGCACCGACCGGTGCCGCGTTTTCGTTTCGCGCGACGCAGGGCCGCGCAGGACGCAAACGCGGCCGTCTTCCATTCAAGTCGTCTTCAAAGGATTCGTTCGATGAGTTCACGCAGGATCGCGGTACGCCGCTCGGGAGTACACGGCAAGGGCGTGTTCGCGGTGGAGCCGATCAAGGCCGGCGAACGCGTAGTGGAATACAAGGGCGAGCGAATTTCGTGGAAGGAAGCGCTGCGCCGCCATCCGCACGACCCGAACGAGCCGAATCATACGTTCTACTTCGCACTGGAAGAGGGCGGCGTGATCGACGGCAAGATCGACGGCAACAGCGCGCGCTGGATCAACCATTCGTGCGCGCCGAACTGCGAGGCCGAGGAGATCAAGGGCCGCGTGTTCATCCACGCGCTGCGCGATATCGGGCCGGAAGAAGAGCTGTTCTACGACTACGGCCTCGTGATCGACGAGAAGCTGACGAAGAAGCTCAAGCGCGAATACGCGTGCCATTGCGGCGCGGTCGCGTGTCGCGGCACGCTGCTCGCCACGCCTGACGACGACGGCAAGAAGAAAAAGAAGAAGGACCGGAAGTCGGAGTCCGGCGCGAAGGACAAGAAAAAGAAGAAGTGACCGGCGCGGCCTCGCATCGTGCGCGGCTGCTTCACCTTCACCGGATGGCCGCCGCGCGGCCGTCCGTCCCGCCCGATACGGCCAGCGCGCTTCAGTGCGTCGGCGCGGCGGCCGGCGTCTCGCTTGCCGGCTTCGCGGTGCGCTTGGCGAGCGGCACCCGCACCACGAAACGCGAACCACCTTCCGCTGCATCCTCGTACGAGACCGTGCCGCCGTGCATCGCGATGATGTCGTGCACGATCGCGAGCCCGAGCCCGGCGCCGGTCTCGACGCCGTTGCCGCTCTGCGCATCGCCGCGGAAGAAGCGCTTGAACAGGTCGGCCTGCTGGCCGGCCGGCACGCCCGGGCCGTTGTCCTCGACGACGATCTCGGCGGCCGGCTGGCCGTCCTCGAGCGCGCCGCGAGCGACGTTCACCGTGATCCGCGCGCCGGCCGGCCGTGCGAGCGGCACGTATTTCAGCGCATTGTCGAGCAGGTTCGCGATCACTTCGCGCAGCAGCACGGGGTTGCCGCGCACGTTCAGCGTCTCGTCTTCGCCGGGATCGTCGCTGCGCTGGAAGCCGAGGTCGACATGCGATGCGAGCGCGCGCGGCACCCACTCGGCGCCCGTCTCGAACGCCATCGCGGCCAGGTCGACGTCGACGAAGCGCGCGGCCTGTTCGCCCGGCTCCGCACGCGCGAGCGACAGCAGCTGATTCGACAGCCGCACCGCGCGGTCGGCGGCCGCGCGCAGTTCGCGCACCGCGGCGTAGGTCTGCTGCGGGTCGCGCGCGACGGCGGCCTGCTCGGCATGCAGCTTCACGGCCGTGAGCGGCGTGCGCAACTGGTGCGCGGCATCGGCGATGAACTTGCGCTGCGCGTCGAGCGCGGTCTTCAGGCGGCCGAGCAGCGCATTCATCGCGCTCGTCAGCGGCCGGATCTCGAGCGGCACGTCGGTCTCGTCGACCGGCTCCAGGGATGTGTGGGTCTGCCGGTTCAGCGAATCGGCGAGATGCGTGAGCGGGCCGAGCTGCTGGTTCACGACCCGCCACACGATGCCCCAGCCCGCGAGCAGCAACAGCAGCAGCGGCATCATGATCGCGACGAGGAATTCGGCCGCGATCCGGTAGCGGTGCCGCACCGGCTGCGCGACCTCGACCACCATCGGCTTGCCGCCTTCGACATCGTCGACGCGCACCTGCGCGACGCGCACCGCGCGATTGTCGTACTCGGCCTCGAATACGTACGCGTGATGCATGCGGCGCACGTTGATGCCGCGCAGCGGCAGCTTCGGGTCGCCGGCGAGTTCCTGTTCCCCGTCGCTGATCCGGTAGATCAGCGCCTCCGCCGGATCGGAGAACATCGCCTGCGCGAGCGGCGGCACCGTGAACGGCGCGTCCGGCCCGGCGATCTGGATCTGTTTGGAGATGGCGGTGGCGAGATCGGCGAGCGAGCGGTCGATCACGTGTTGCGTGTATTGCCACGCGAGCCAGTAGGCAATCAGGCCGCTCATCAGCGCGAGCATCGACAGCGGCGCAGCGAGGCGTCGAAGCAGCGAGCGGCGCAGGCTGGTGGTGACAGCCGGATCAGAAGACATTTCGACGGGCAAATGGATAAGCGCCGCTCACGGGGAGCGGCGCGGACGTGCGTCGGACGGCGACGCGGGCAGGGCGGCTTGCCGGCGGCACGCGGCCGGCCGGCGTGCGGCGCCGCTCAGACGCTCGCGGTCTGGCGGATTTCCTGCAGCAGGTAGCCGAAGCCGCGCACCGTGACGATTTCGACACGGCACTGCTCGAGTTTCTTGCGCACCCGGTGCACGTAGACTTCGATCGCGGTGTCGCCGAGATCGCCGCCGAAATGCGTGAGGTGATCCTGCAGCTGGGCCTTGCTGACCACGCGGCCGTGACGCAGCAGCAGCATTTCGAGCACCGCGAATTCGCGCGGCGACAGTTCCAGCGGCTTGTCGTCGTTGAAGATGCGGCGATCGACGCCCGACAGGCGGACACCGCCGAGCGACACTTCCGGACGCGGCATGTCGCTGTGCGGGCCGCTGCGGCGCATCACCGCGCGGATGCGCGCTTCGAGCTCGGCCGGCTCGAACGGCTTGAGCATGTAATCGTCGGCGCCGGAGTTCAGGCCCTGAATCCGGTCGTTCAATTCGTCGCGCGCGGTCAGCACGATGACCGGCGTGTGGCGATTGGTCTGGCGGAAACGTGTGAGCAGCGTCATTCCGTCGATGCCCGGCAGGCCGAGGTCGAGGATCACGAGTTCGTGGCGGTTTTGTGCCAGCGCCTGTTCGGCAAAGATGCCGTCATGCACCATGTCGACGGTGAAGCCAGCCTGCTCGAGGCTGCTCTGGATACCGCGTGCGATGGGGCGGTCGTCTTCGATCAGAAGGAGTCGCATGAAGTTCGCTCAAGTACAATGGGTTGGCGGTTCAGGCACGCGGACAGCACGACGCCGTTTCCACAGGGGCGCCGCATCGCCTGACAATCAAGCATGGCGGCCAGCGAACGATTAAATCCAATCATGTCCGATATTTCGATTCACGACCTCGAAGCCGCGATCAATTTCTGGCGCGCCCGCTCGCCGTCGAGCGGCGACGAACTCAAACTCTGCGAAGAGGCCAGCGCGCTCTCCAAGCCGTATGCGCTGCTGATTGTACAGCGCGAAGGCGCGCTGCAACTGGAAGGTTTGGACCCCAAGGCGCGGAAAGCGTACGAGACTTACGTGCGCCTTAAGGATGGCTTGGAAAGCTGAAGGCTTTCGCTGAGTACATCCTAGAAAACGTTCATCGAAATGAAAAGTTGACGCGCCGCGCGTCGAAAGACGCGCGGCGGTAGAGGAACATCTCAGGCGGCTGGTTCCGTGTGGGCGCACACCTGGTCGATGAACGTCGCGAGCGCGATGTCGCGTTCGGTCAGGCCGTCCGCGTCGTGGGTCGACAGCGTCACGTCGACGCGGTTGTACACGTTGAACCATTCCGGATGGTGGTTCATTTCCTGCGCCTTGATCGCGACACGCGTCATGAAGCCGAAGGCCTCGTTGAAATCGGCGAAGCGCAGGCTGCGCTGGATCGCGTCGCGGCCCGGCACGGCCGTCCAGTGCGGCAGGCCTTCGAGCCGGGTCTTGCGTTCTTCTGATGTGAGCTTGTGGATCATGTTGCACCTCGTTCGGTAACAGCGCCCGCACGCGGGCAAGGGCCACGCGGCAAAGCCGGTACCGGTCATTGTTTCATAGTTGCGGGACGGCCATCCGGAGACGGACATCGGGAGGGGGGCGCGCGCCGGCGCGCGAACCGCGCCGGCATGGCCCGCGGACTTACGAGTCGGCGTCGTCCGGCCAGCCTTCGCCCGTGCCGCGATGCAGCACGAGATCGCCGTCGACCACCGCGCCGGCCGGGAATTCGGGCAGCGCGGCCAGCCGGTCGGCCAGCGCACGGCCGTCGACGTCGGCCAGCGCGAACAATTGCGCGAAATCGTCGATCACGAAGTAGGTCTTCTGGAACGTGTCGATTCGGTAGCGCGTGCGCATCACGCGCTCGAGGTCGAAACCGAGCCGGTTCGGCGCCGCGCTTTCGAGGCTGTACAGGCTCTCTCCCTTGCTCGACACGATCCCGGCGCCGTAAATCGACAGCCCGTTCGTGCCGTTCGGGTCGCGGATCAGCCCGAACTCCACCGTATACCAATAGAGACGCGCCAGCCGCGCGAGCGCCGCTTCGTCGTCCGCCACCGCGAGGGCGGTGCGGCCGTATGCCTGCATGTAGTCGGCGAACACCGGCTCGATCAAGAGCGGCACGTGGCCGAACAGGTCGTGGAAGCAGTCGGGTTCCTGCAGGTAGTCGAGCTGATCGGGGCGCCGCATCCACCAGGTGACCGGAAACCGCCGGTTCGCGAGGTGCTCGAAGAACACGCGATCGGGCACGAGGCCCGGCACGGCGACGATTTCCCAGCCGGTGGCCGGTTTCAGCTGGCGATTCACGTCGGCGAACGACGGCACGCGATCGGCCGGCAGCTCGATCTTCCCGAGCCCCGCGACGAACGCGTCGCATGCGCGTCCGCGCAGCAGCGCCGACTGGCGCGCATAGAGCTGCCGCCACACCGCGTGGTCGACCTGGCCGTAGCGTTCGAGCGGCTGGTCGATGGTGAAATCGGCGCGGGTTTCGAGGCCCGCGTCGAACTGCTCCTGCAGTTTCGCGGTGACGACGGTGGACATGGTGAGGCTCTGCACGCTGTGGTTGGGAACCATGCAAGTGTAGAGCGGGCGACATGCGAAATGGGCGCAAAGATGGCGTAGATTCGCTTATTGATGCGATAATCGCGCATCAAAATGGGAATCAATGCGGAGAATGCTCATGCTGGAACTCGATCACTTCGATCTCGCGCTTCTCGATGTGCTGCAGCGCTTCGGCCGCGCGACGCACCAGCAGCTCGGCGAGGAGGTGCCGCTGTCGCCGTCGCAGATCGGCCGGCGGCTGCAGCGGCTGGAGGCGGCCGGCGTGATCGAAGGCTACCGCGTGATGCTGCGCCCCGAAAAGCTCGGGCTCGGCGTCACGGCGTTCACGAGCCTGAAGCTCAAGCACCACGGCGATTCGATCATCGAGCAGTTCCAGCAACAGATCGACGTGCTGCCCGAAGTGCTCGAATGTCATGCGGTGGTCGGCGACGCCGACTATCTGCTGCGGATCGTCGCGCCGGATCTCAACGCGCTTTCGCAGTTCGTGATGAAGAAGCTGATGCGTGTGCCGGGCGTCGACAGCGTGCGCTCGAACATCGTGCTGACGACCTTCAAGCGCAACGGCGCGCTGCCGCTCGCGCACCTGGCGCCCGGCGCCGCCTGACGCGGTGGCCGGGCCGGCGGCTGGGCGCGAGGCGCCGCCGCGGACAGGGCCGGATCAGGCCGCTTCGGATCGTGCGTCGGCGTTCAGCAGGTCGACGTACGCGACCGCGACGAGATCCTCCTGCGCCACGCCGAGCTTTGCGAACACGTCATGGGCTTCGGCTTCGCCGCCGGCTTCGTCGTCGTCGGGGCCGAGCACCACTTCCAGTTCGATGAAGTCGCCGAGGCCGTCGACGCGGTCGAGGTGGATCCGCGTGCGGCCGACGAGGTATACGTGCCGTTCCTTCGTCACGATTCCGCGCGTGGTGAGCGCGGTCGCGAGCAGCGAGTGCATCGCGTCCGGGTTCGTCACCGGGCTGCGCGTGTAGTACGACGCCTTCGGGCCGTCACGGTCGTCGCGCTGGTAGAAGATCAGTTCGGCCGGCGTGCCGTCCTCGAAGCGGCGCAGCTTCAGCCGGCCGCGCGGCACGTCGTAGAAGAAATCCTGCTGGCGGTAGAAGAGCGGTGCTTCAGCGGCGAGCTTGGCCGCCTGTTCGCGCAGCCGGTCGAATTCACGGGCGCGGGCTTTGATCTCGATGTTGCGGGCCATGCGGGTCTCCTTCAATCAGGGGTCTCGCGGTGTGCGAAGGCACAATCTAGCAAAAAGCCTGCGATGGCGGCGTGACGGGAAGGCGGGACGCGGCGACGCGCCGCGGGGGCGGCGATTCGCGCCCGTTCGCGATAACACCCATCATGTACGGGCGCCGATCGGGCACCTGATGCGCGTCGGACGCCGAAGTTCGCACCGGCATCAGCGGCGCTCATATCGCCCATTGGGTCTCGATCAGCCGCAGGGCGGCCGCGATCGCCGGTTCGGCGCGCCGCTCGGCGAGCGTCACGAAAGTCAGTTCGGTCGGCACCGTCACGCGTTCGACGATCGTCAGCGCATGCGCGTGCGCTTCGGCCAGCGCGGTCGAGTCGCGCGCGAGCGTCAACCCGATCCCCGATTTCACGAGATCGAGCATCGATTGCTCCTGGTCGACCTCGGCGACCTTCACCGGCTGCGCGCCGGCCGCCGCGAACAGCCGCGACAGCAGCCGGTGATGAGCGGACGCCGGCGGCGTCCAGATCCACGGCAGCGCGGCGAGCGCGCGCCAGTCGTGCGCGCGCTGCACGCGCTCCTTCCAGCCGGCCGGCGCGAGCACGCGGTACTGGAAGTGCGTGAGCGTGACCGTGTGGAACAGCGCGTCGTCGCGCGGATCGTCCTCGCCGGGCCGGCCGATGTAATAGCCGACGTCGAGCGCCTGCGCGCGCACCTGTTCGAGCACCCAGCCGGACATCCCGTGCCGCAACGCGGTTTCTATCTGCGGATGGGTTTCGACCAGCGCGCGCAGGAAGCCGCCGAGCCGCAGGAAGCCGGGATCGAGGATGGTGCCGATCCGCAGCCGGCCGCGCACCTCGTGGCGCAGCGCGGCAGCGGCGCGCTGCACGTCCGCGGCCGCGGCCAACGCGCGCTCCGCATGCGGCAGCAGGGTCTGGCCGTCGCGCGTGAGCGCAAGCCCGCGCGACGTGCGCGTGAACAGCGTGACGCCGAGCGTTTCCTGCAAATGCTTGATCTGCAGGCTGACGGCCGGCTGCGTCAGGTGCAAATGCACGGCGGCGCGCGTCAGGTTGCCTTCGCGGGCGACCGTCGCGAACGCACGGAGCAGGGCGAGATCCATCGTCGTGATATGAGCGCAGCTTATAACGCGGTTCAGCATAACTCATTGGATCGGCGGCGGGCGGCCGGAGTACGCTTCATCGACCGCATCGCCCGCGACGCACTATGCTGAAAACGACGCGCGGAATCGCATGCGCGATACACAACAATCCATGGAGACACTCGTGAGTACTCAACGCACGCTCGAGGGCGAATTCGATTACGTGATCGTCGGCGCGGGCACCGCGGGCTGCGTGCTCGCGAACCGCCTGACCGAGGATCCCGAAATCCGCGTGCTGCTGCTCGAAGCCGGCGGCAAGGACGACTATCACTGGATCCACATCCCGGTCGGCTATTTGTATTGCATCGGCAATCCGCGCACCGACTGGCTGTACAAGACGCAGCCCGAGGCGGCGCTCAACGGCCGCGCGCTGTCGTATCCGCGCGGCCGCGTGCTCGGCGGCTGCTCGTCGATCAACGGGATGATCTACATGCGCGGCCAGCGCGAGGATTACGACGGCTGGGCGCAGGAAACCGGCGACGCCGGCTGGTCGTGGGACAGCGTGCTGCCCATCTTCAAGCGCAGCGAGGACCACCACGCGGGCGCGAGCGATGCGCACGGCGCGGGCGGCTACTGGCGCGTCGAGAAGCAGCGGCTGCGCTGGGAAATCCTCGAATCGTTCGCGCAGGCCGCGCAGCAGACGGGCATCCCGGCGACCGACGATTTCAACCGCGGCGACAACACCGGGGTCGGCTATTTCGAAGTGAACCAGAAGCGCGGCGTGCGCTGGAATACGTCGAAGGCGTTCCTGCGGCCCGCGATGACCCGCCCGAACCTCACCGTGATCACCGGCGCGCAAGCGCAGCGCGTGATCTTCGAGGGGCGGCGCGCGGTCGGCGTCGAGTATCGCGGCGGCGGCACCGACTACGTCGCGCGCGCGCGCGCCGAAGTGCTGCTCACCGCTGGCGCGGTGAATTCGCCGCAGCTGCTCGAACTGTCGGGCATCGGTGCGGGCGCGCGACTGCAGGCCCTCGGCATCGACGTCGTGCAGGATCTGCCGGGTGTCGGCGAGAACCTGCAGGATCACCTGCAGTTGCGGATGGCATTTCGCGTCGAAGGCGTACGCACGCTGAACACGCTGTCCGCGCACTGGTGGGGCAAGCTGATGATCGGCGCCGGATATGCGCTGCTGCAGCGCGGGCCGATGTCGATGGCGCCGTCGCAGCTCGGCGCGTTCGCGAAGTCCGATCCGGACGATCCCGCGCTCACGCGCCCCGATCTCGAATACCACGTGCAACCGCTGTCGCTGGAGCGTTTCGGCGAGCCGCTGCACGGCTTCAACGCCTTCACGGCGTCCGTCTGCCATCTGCGTCCGAGCTCGCGCGGCAGCGTGCATATCGCGAGCCCCGATGCGGGCGCGGCGCCGTCGATCGCGCCGAACTATCTGTCGACCGACCACGATCGTCATGTCGCGGCGAATGCGCTGCGCCTCACGCGCCGGATCGCGTCCGCGCCGGCGCTCGCGCGCTACCGCCCCGAGGAGATCCTGCCCGGCACGCGGTACCAGACCGAAGCCGAACTGATCGAAGCGGCGGGTGCGGTCGGCACGACGATCTTCCATCCGGTCGGTACGTGCCGGATGGGGCGTGCGGGCGACGCGCGCGCCGTCGTCGACAGCCGGCTGCGCGTGCGCGGCATCGCGGGGCTGCGGATCGTCGATGCATCGGTGATGCCGTTCATCACGTCGGGCAACACGAATTCGCCGACGCTGATGATCGCCGAGCGCGCGAGCGACATGATCCGCGCCGATCGACGTGCTGCGCACGACGCGACACAAGTGCGAACGGAAGCGGCCGTGACGGCAGCATGACGCCACGCTGACACGCGCGACAGCGGGCCGTCATCCCGGTGCCCGCTGATTCGCTATGCGAAACAAGCTCGCGCGTCCGGATCGCAACCGATCGACGACGCGCACGCCGCGCATTGTTCGCAGTCTTCCTGTTGCGCGACGACATGACGCGCAGCGTAACGTGCCCGCGTTCGCGCAGGCACGCGTCGTGCGAGCGCGCGACCGTCGATGATGCGCGTGTCAAAAAAAACGCGTCGAAATCCGCGCTCAGCCGCGTCCTGTATGGCGGCCAGCCCTATAAGTGCAAATCCCGATGATTGCACTGCACCAACGGCGCGACAATGTTGCGCAGTGTGCATACGCGTCGGCGCGGGAGACCACCCTCGAGGCGTAATACGGCGCCCCGGGGGCAGCCCGCTGATCCGCGGTTCTGTTCGCGGTCGCTTGCGCGAATCTTCCCGGTGCTTCGCCTGACTTCGTACGGAAGGGAACATGATTCTCGGCGACACGATTCTCGAAACACGCGGACTGACGAAGGAATTCAGGGGCTTCACCGCCGTGAACGGCGTCAACCTGCGTGTGCGCCGCGGTGCGATCCATGCGTTGATCGGACCGAACGGCGCGGGCAAGACCACCTGCTTCAACCTGCTCACCAAATTCCTGACCCCGACGGCCGGCCAGATCGTCTTCAACGGCATCGACATCACCGACGAGCGGCCCGCTCAGGTCGCACGTCGCGGCATCATCCGTTCCTTCCAGATCTCGGCGGTATTCCCGCACCTGACCGCATTGCAGAACGTGCGCATCGGCCTGCAGCGCGCGCTCGGCACCGAATTCCACTTCTGGCGCAGCGAGCGCACGTTGCGGCGCCTCGACGATCGCGCGATGGACCTGCTCACGCAGGTCGGCCTCACCGATTTCGCGCACGTGCCGACGGTCGAGCTCGCGTACGGCCGCAAGCGCGCGCTCGAGATCGCGACGACGCTCGCGATGGAACCCGAACTGATGCTGCTCGACGAGCCCACGCAAGGGATGGGCCACGAGGACGTCGACCGCGTGACCGCGCTGATCAAGAAGGTCGCGAGCGGCCGCACGATCCTGATGGTCGAGCACAACATGAACGTGATCGCGGGCATCTCCGACACGATCACCGTCCTGCAGCGCGGCGAGGTGCTGGCCGAAGGGTCGTATGCGGAAGTGTCGAAGAATCCGCTGGTGATCGAGGCCTACATGGGCAGCGCCGATGCGGCGCTCGCGGGGGCGCACGCATGAAGCACAGCGAACGGGAGGAACGCGAATTGAGCGGCGTCGAAAGCGGCACGCCCGCGCTGGAGATCACGGGCCTCGAGGCCTGGTACGGGGAATCCCACATATTGCATGGTGTCGACCTGAGCGTTCATCGCGGCGAGGTCGTCACGCTGCTCGGCCGCAACGGCGCGGGCCGCACCACGACGCTGCGCGCGATCATGGGCCTCACCGGCCGGCGCAGCGGCTCGATCAAGGTCGCGGGCAACGAGACGATCGGCCTCGCGACGCATCGCATCGCGCATTTCGGCGTCGGTTATTGCCCGGAGGAGCGCGGGATCTTCTCGAGCCTGTCGTGCGAGGAGAACCTGATGCTGCCGCCGCCGATCGGGCCGCGCGAGCACGCGATGTCGCTCGACGAGATCTACGCGATGTTCCCGAACCTCGCGTCGCGCCGGCAGAGCCAGGGCACGCGGCTTTCCGGCGGCGAGCAGCAGATGCTCGCGGTGGCGCGGATCCTGCGCACCGGCGCGAACCTGCTGCTGCTCGACGAGATTTCCGAAGGCCTCGCGCCGGTGATCGTGCAGGCGCTCGCGCGAATGATCGTCGCGCTGAAGGCGCGCGGCTATACGGTCGTGATGGTCGAACAGAATTTCCGCTTCGCCGCGCCGCTCGCCGACCGCTTCTACGTGATGGAACATGGCCGCATCGTCGAGCATTTCCGCTCATCCGAACTGGAAGGCAAGATGCCGATCCTTCACGACCTGCTCGGGGTGTGACGCCGCCCCGTTTCCCTTGCCGCTAGCCGTGGCGGCCTTCGAACAACCACAACGCATCAGAAGAACAGGAGACGTCAATGAAAATGAAGACCCTCGCACACGCGTGTCTCGCGGTCGCGACCGCAGCGTTCACCGCCGGCACCGCACACGCCGCGGATAGCGTGAAGATCGGTTTCGTCACCGACATGTCGGGGCTTTACGCGGACATCGACGGGCAGGGCGGCCTCGAGGCGATCCGCATGGCCGTCGCCGATTTCGGCGGCAAGGTGCTCGGCAAGCCGATCGAGGTCGTCTATGCCGATCACCAGAACAAGGCGGACATCGCCGCGTCGAAGGCGCGCGAGTGGATGGACCGCGGCGGGCTCGACCTGCTCGTCGGCGGCACGAATTCGGGGACGGCGCTGGCGATGGCCAAGCTCGCCGCGGAGAAGAAGAAGGTCTACATCAACATCGGTGCGGGCGCGGACACGCTGACGAACGAGGAGTGCACGCCGTACACGGTGCACTATGCGTACGACACGATGGCGCTCGCGAAGGGCACCGGCTCGGCGGTGGTGAAGCAGGGCGGCAAGAGCTGGTTCTTCCTGACCGCCGACTACGCGTTCGGCAAGGCGCTCGAGAAGAACACGTCGGACGTCGTGAAGGCGAACGGCGGTCAGGTGCTCGGCGCGGTGCGGCATCCGCTGTCCGCGTCGGATTTCTCGTCGTTCCTGCTGCAGGCGCAGTCGTCGAAGGCGCAGATCCTCGGCCTCGCGAACGCGGGCGGCGACACGATCAACGCGATCAAGGCCGCGAAGGAATTCGGCATCACGAAGACGATGAAGCTCGCCGGGCTGCTGATGTTCATCAACGACGTGCACAGCCTCGGCCTCGAGACGACACAGGGCCTCGTGCTGACCGACAGCTGGTACTGGAACCGCGACGCGGCGTCGCGCCAGTGGGCGCAGCGCTACTTCGGCAAGATGAAGAAGATGCCGTCGAGCCTGCAGGCGGCCGACTATTCGTCGGTGACGACCTACCTGAAGGCTGTGCAGGCGGCCGGCACGACCGACTCCGACAAGGTGATGGCCGAGCTGAAGAAGATGAAGATCAACGACTTCTACGCGAAGGGCTTCATTCGCCAGGACGGCAGCATGATTCACGACATGTACCTGATGGAAGTGAAGAAGCCGTCGGAATCGAAGGAGCCGTGGGACTACTACAAGGTGCTCGCGACGATTCCGGGCGATCAGGCATTCGGCACCAAGCAGGAATCGCGCTGCGCGCTGTGGAAGTAAGCGCGACGTAGCGCCGCGCGGTGGCGGGCGCAGCGATGTGCCCGCTGCGCCGCCCGTGCGCGCGACGGCTTGAACGTTGCGCACGCAACGAAACTCATACTGACGGCTAAGTCGATGGAAATCTTTGGCATTCCGTTGCCGGCGATGCTGAGCCAGTTGCTGCTCGGGCTCGTCAACGGCTCGTTCTACGCGATCCTGAGCCTCGGCCTCGCGGTGATCTTCGGGCTGCTCAACGTGATCAACTTCGCGCACGGCGCGCTGTTCATGCTGGGCGCGATGCTCGCGTGGATGGGGTTGTCGTACTTCGCGTTGCCGTACTGGGCGATGCTCGTGCTCGCGCCGCTGATCGTCGGTGCGTTCGGGATCCTGATCGAGCGTTCGATGCTGCGCTGGCTGTACAAGCTCGATCACCTGTACGGGCTGCTGCTCACGTTCGGCCTCACGCTCGTCGTCGAAGGCGTGTTCCGCTCGATCTACGGGGCGTCCGGCCAGCCGTACGACGTGCCGTCGCAGCTGTCCGGCGCGACCAATCTCGGCTTCATGTTCCTGCCGAACTACCGCGCGTGGGTGGTCCTCGCGTCGCTCGCGGTGTGTCTCGCGACCTGGTTCGTGATCGAGAAGACGCGCCTGGGCGCCTATCTGCGCGCCGGCACCGAGAACCCGAAGCTCGTCGAGGCGTTCGGCGTGAACGTGCCGATGATGATCACGCTCACCTACGGCTTCGGCGTCGCGCTCGCGGCGTTCGCGGGCGTGCTCGCGGCGCCGGTGATCCAGGTGTCGCCGCTGATGGGCCAGCCGATGATCATCACCGTGTTCGCGGTGGTCGTGATCGGAGGGATGGGCTCGATCCTCGGCTCGATCATCACGGGGCTGCTGCTCGGCGTGATCGAGGGCTTCACGCGCGTGTTCTATCCGGAAGCATCGGCCACGGTCGTGTTCGTGATCATGGCGATCGTGCTGCTGATTCGCCCGGCGGGCCTGTTCGGCAAGGAAAAATGATGCAGAGAAAAGTGCTCTACGGCGTGCTGCTCGCGGCACTGCTCGCCGCGCCGTTCATCGGTGCGTATCCGGTGTTCGTGATGAAGGTGCTCACGTTCGCGTTGTTCGCGGCCGCGTTCAATCTGCTGATCGGCTATACGGGGCTGCTGTCGTTCGGCCACGCGATGTTCCTCGCGACCGCCGGCTATGCGACCGGTTATGCGATCCAGACGCTCGGCTTCACGCCCGAGCTCGGCGTGCTCGTGGGCACGTTCGCCGCGACGCTGCTGGGGCTCGTGGTCGGCCTGTTCGCGATCCGCCGGCAGGGCATCTACTTCGCGATGATCACGCTCGCGTTCGCGCAGATGGTCTACTTCATCTACCTGCAGGCGCCGTTCACGCACGGCGAGGACGGCCTGCAGGGCGTGCCGCGCGGGCACCTGTTCGGGCTCGTCGACCTGTCGAACGACGTCGCGCTCTACTACGTCGTGCTCGCGGTGATCGTCGCGGCGTGCGCGTTCATCGTGCGGATCGTGCACTCGCCGTTCGGCCAGGTGCTCGTCGCGATCAAGGAGAACGAGGCGCGCGCGATCTCGCTCGGCTACGACACCGACCGCTTCAAGCTGCTCGCGTTCATCCTGTCGGCCGGGCTCGCGGGGCTGGCCGGTTCGCTGAAGGTGCTGGTGCTCGGTTTCGAAACGCTGTCCGACGCGTACTGGACGATGTCGGGCCTCGTCGTGCTGATGACGCTCGTCGGCGGGATGGGCACGCTGTTCGGGCCGTTGCTCGGCGCGGCGCTGATCGTCGCGCTGGAGGACCGGCTCGGCGACATCGGCGAGTGGCTCGCGTCGGCGACCGGCATCGGCTGGTTCCACTCGCTCGGCGAATCGACGACGATCGTCACGGGGCTGATCTTCATCGCATGCGTGCTTGCATTCAGGCGCGGGATCGTCGGCGAGATGGTCGCGCGGGTCAAGACGCTGAGGCCGTCCTGATTGCAGCGCGGCGGCCGGCGCGGCGCGTTGATGCGAAGCACCATCCGGGCCGGCCGGGAAGGGCGTTTCGGCGGCCTCGTGCCGGTGCCGCGCGGCGAGACTGGTGCCCCATTTTCGTGCGGCGATGCACCATAGGGGTAAATGCTAAGTTGTCGCAGGGTGAAAGGTCCTTTAATCTTCGTTTCAGTTCTGATGCACCGCGAAACGAATTTGCAGGTGGAGAACGAGGAGACAATCGAGGCACAAAGTGCCCGGACCCCAAAGCGCTGTTGGACGGAATCCAACAGCGCTTTTTCATTTGGTGCGCGAATTTCCATTGCTGGTGCAGGGCAGTGGCGCCGCATTCTGCCCCACCTCGCTCGCCTCATCCCGTCTCCCCGTTTTCATCCATTCCTGCCGGTCGATCGCCGCCGGCGCGCAGCCGCGAGCATTGCCGTTCGGGCTTACCCGGTTGGCGTGCGCAAAAAGCGTCCGTTACACTCAGCTTTCGCCGACCGAGCGGTCGGGAAAACGGTCGGCAGTTCTCCTACAAGCAAAATGCAGAAGAGGGAGTGCGGTTGGATGAGAAGCGCGGGACGATGGATCGGGGTGCGAGGGGCGGCTGGCGCCGCTCGTTCGGGGTCGGCGGTGCACGGGTATGCCCCGGCGTTCACGAGCCCTCCTGCGGCCGGCATGCGCGTTCCGGTGCGATTTGCCGGCACGACGGTCTCCGCGGTCGTTGCGTTCGCATCCGACGTGTCGTTCGCATTCGCATGAACGGCCGATTTTTCGATTCTGCGCCGCTCGCTCGTGGAGCCGAACCCGGCCCGGCCGGCCGACCTTCCGACGATCGTTGCGTCCGCATCGATCGCGTCTCGCGCAACGTCGCATTTCTCCGTTTTGTTCATCCTGACGACATTGCCGCCGCGCATCGTGGCGGTCGCACGACCGTGTCGGCACGCGCCGCGGCGCGTGTGCGCGCGGTCTCGCCGGGGCTTGATGGCGGTGCCGGCGTGTCACGGGAAAACGAGCGTAGGCGCGGTACGGCGAGATAGTTAAATTATTAACTTGTTTGAGGACCGGGAGCCGCCCGAGCGACCCGCGGATTTTTCGAGCAGCGTTTGGAGACAACGTAAATGAAGATGAATCGATGGATGGAGGTTCTGCTTGCCGCGGGCCTCGTGTGCGCGGCGGCCACGGCGTCGGCGCAGGTGAAGATCGGTGTGACGCTGTCGGCCACCGGGCCGGCCGCATCGCTCGGGATTCCGGAAAAGAACACGATCGCGCTGCTGCCGAAGGAAATCGCGGGCAAGAGCGTCCAGTACATCGTGCTTGACGATGCGTCCGACACGAGCCGCGCGGTGCAGAACGTGCGCAAGCTGATCGACGAGGATCACGTCGACGCGATCATCGGTTCGTCCGTCACGCCGAACTCGCTCGCGATGCTCGACCCGGTATCGCAGGGCAAGACGCCGACGATCTCGCTCGCGGCGAGCGCGCAGATCATCTCGCCGATGGACGCGAAGCGCGCATGGATGTTCAAGGTGCCGCAGAACGACCAGCTGATGGCCGATGCGATCGCCGGCTACATGGCGAAGCACGGCGTGAAGACGGTCGGCTTCATCGGCTTCGCCGATGCGTACGGCGACAGCTGGTACAAGACGTTCAGCGCGGCGGCCGAGAAGAACGGGCTGAAGCTCGTGTCGAACGAGCGTTACAACCGCACCGACGCGTCGGTGATGGGGCAGGTGCTGAAGCTGATGGGCTCGAATCCCGACGCGATGCTCATCGCCGGGTCCGGCACGCCGGCCGCGCTGCCCGCCAAGACGCTGAAGGAGCGTGGCTACAAGGGCAAGGTGTATCAGACGCACGGCGTCGCGAACAACGACTTCCTGCGCGTGTGCGGCAAGGATTGCGAAGGCGAGATCCTGCCGGCCGGCCCGGTGCTCGTGACCGACCAGCTGCCCGATTCGAACCCGGTGAAGAAGCCGGCGCTCGGCTACAAGGCCGCGTACGAGAAGGCGTACGGCGCGGGTTCGCTGTCGACCTTCGGCGGCCACGCATGGGATGCGGGGCTGTTGCTGCAGCGTGCGATTCCCGACGCGCTGAAGAAGGGCCAGCCGGGCACCGAGGCGTTCCGCGAGGCGCTGCGCGCGTCGCTCGAGAGCGTGAAGGATTTGCCCGTGTCGCACGGCGTGATCAACACGACGCCGACCGATCACAACGGCTTCGACACGCGTGCGCGCGTGATGGTGCAGATCGTCGACGGCAAGTGGAAGCTGCAGGCCGAATAAGCACCACGTGAAACCGGCGGGCGCGGCGCGAACGGCGTCGTGCGCGCCGTCGGCAGCGGAGCGGGCCTGACGGGCCGCTCCCGTGCCGCATGGAATCACCGGGGCCCGCCGCGTGGCACCCGACGCGCCGATCTTGCCGTTCGTGCGCCGCGGCCATTCCCGTCTTTCGTTTCTCCGCAGCATTCTCGATACACGAAACGTATGGATCTCTCGATTGCGGCGATCCTCGCGCAAGACGGCATCACGACCGGCGCCATTTATGCATTGCTGTCGCTGGCGCTCGTGCTGGTGTTTTCCGTCACGCGGGTGATCTTCATTCCCCAGGGCGAATTCGTCGCTTACGGTGCGCTCACGCTTGCAGCGCTGCAGGCGCAGAAATTTCCCGCCACCTGCTGGCTGCTGTTCGTGATGGGCATCGCGTGCTTCCTGCTGGAAGTCGGCGGCCTGATCCGCCATCGCGAACGCCGCCATCAGCTCGGCCGCACGCTCGCGACGCTCGCTAGCCGCTACGTGCTGCTGCCGCTCGCAGTGTTCGCGATCACGCGCAGCTTCGCCGCGCAGCCGATGCCGATGCTTGCGCAGATCGCGCTGACGCTCGCGATCGTCGTGCCGATGGGGCCGTTCGTCTACCGGCTCGTTTATCAGCCGATCGCCGAAGGCACGACGCTGCTGCTGCTGATCGTGTCCGTCGCCGTCCATTTCGCGATGGTCGGCCTCGGGCTCGTGATGTTCGGGGCGGAAGGTTCGCGCACCAACGGCTTCGCGGATGCGTCGCTGTCGGTCGGCAGCATGACGGTGTCGGTGCAGAGCATCCTCGTGGTCGTGACCGCGCTGGTGCTGATCGGTGCGCTCTACGTGTACTTCGGCCGCACGATCGCCGGTAAGGCGCTGCGTGCGACGTCGGTGAACCGGCTCGGCGCGCGGCTCGTCGGTATCGGCACGACCGAAGCCGGGCGGCTCGCGTTCACGCTGGCGGCCGGGCTCGGTGTGCTGTCCGGCATCCTCGTCGGTCCGCTGACGACGATCTATTACGACTCCGGCTTCCTGATCGGCCTGAAGGGTTTCGTCGGCGCGATCATCGGCGGGCTGGTCAGCTATCCGCTCGCGGCCGCCGGCTCGCTGCTGGTCGGCGTGCTCGAATCGTATTCGTCGTTCTGGGCGAGCGCGTACAAGGAAGTGATCGTGTTCACGCTGATCATCCCGGTGCTGCTGTGGCGCAGTTTCGCGACGCCGCACACGGAAGAGGAAGAGGAGTGACGCGATGAAGACGATGGTACGCAACAAGACCTTCTGGGTGTTCCTCGTGGCGCTGTTCGCGCTGCCGGTGCTGCCCGGCGCGCTGCAGGTGCCCGAATACTGGATCACGCTGCTGAACTACATCGGCCTCTACGCGATCGTCGCGATCGGACTCGTGCTGCTGACGGGCGTCGGCGGGATGACGAGCTTCGGGCAGGCCGCATTCGTCGGCATCGGCGCGTATGCGACCGCGTTCCTGACGACGCGCTACGGCGTGTCGCCGTGGCTCGCCCTGATCGTCGGCGTCGTGCTGACGGCGCTCGTCGCGCTCGTGCTCGGTGCGGTCACGATGCGCCTGTCCGGGCACTTCCTGCCGCTCGGCACGATCGCGTGGGGCCTCGCGCTGTTCTACCTGTTCGGCAACCTCGAACTGCTCGGCAAGTACGACGGGATCAACGGGATTCCGGCACTGAACCTGTTCGGCATCGAGCTGGGAAGCGGCCGAAGCCTGTACTTCCTGATCTGGGCCGTCGTGCTGGCCGCGATCGTGTCGGTGCAGAACCTGCTCAACAGCCGGCCGGGCCGCGCGATCCGCGCATTGCGCGGCGGCGGCGTGATGGCCGAGGCGATGGGCGTGAACACCGCGTGGATGCGCGTCGTGATCTTCGTCTATGCGGCCGTGCTCGCGGCGGTTTCGGGCTTCCTGTATGCGCACCTGCAGCGCGCGGTGAACCCGACCCCGTTCGGCCTGAACCACGGGATCGAATTCCTGTTCATGGCCGTGGTCGGCGGCGTGTCGCACGTGTGGGGCGCGGTGCTCGGGGCGGCGATCCTCACGGTGCTGCAGGACTATCTGCAGACGCTGTTGCCGAAGCTGCTCGGCTCGGAAGGCAACTTCGAGATCATCGTGTTCGGCGTGCTGATGGTGCTCCTGCTGCAGTACGCACGCCAGGGCGTGTGGCCGTTCGTCGCGAAGCTGTTTCCGCGCGGGCCGCGCGCACATGTGCCGGACCATGCCGATCCGTTGTCGCAGCGCGCGAAGCCGGTGGCGGGCGAAGCGCTGCTCGTCGTCGATAACGCGCGCAAGCAGTTCGGCGGCCTGGTGGCCGTCAATGACGTCAGCTTCGACGTGAAAGCGGGGCAGATCATCGGCCTGATCGGCCCGAATGGCGCCGGCAAGTCGACCACGTTCAACCTCGTGACCGGCGTGCTGCAGCCAACCGCCGGCACGATCACGTTCCGCGGCGAGCGGATCGACGGGCTCACGTCGCGCCAGATCGTCCGGCGGGGGATCGGTCGTACGTTCCAGCACGTGAAGCTGCTGCCGACGATGACGGTGCTCGAGAACGTCGCGATCGGCGCGCACCTGCGCGGCCATACGGGCGTGTGGCGCAGCATCGCGCGGCTCAATGCGCACGAGGAAGCGCAGCTGCTGGCCGAGGCGGCACGCCAGATCCGCCGCGTCGGCCTGGAGCGGCACATGTACGACGAAGCAGGCAGCCTCGCGCTCGGCCAGCAGCGGATTCTCGAAATCGCGCGCGCGCTGTGCTGCGATCCGACGCTGCTGCTGCTCGACGAGCCGGCCGCCGGGCTGCGCTACCAGGAGAAGCAGCAACTCGCCCACTTGCTGCGGCGCCTGAAGGCGGAAGGGATGAGCGTGTTGCTCGTGGAACATGACATGGATTTCGTGATGAACCTCACCGACCGGCTGGTGGTGATGGAATTCGGCACGCGGATCGCGGAAGGGCTGCCGCAGGACGTGCAGCAGGATCCGGCGGTGCTCGAAGCATATCTGGGCGGGGTGGAGTGATGACGGATACGACGATGCCGATTCTCGACGTGCGCGGTCTGGCGGTGCGTTACGGGAAGGTCGAGGCGCTGCACGGCGCGGCGATCAAGGTCGGTGCCGGGCAGATCGTCAGCGTGATCGGCCCCAACGGGGCCGGCAAGTCGACGCTGCTGAACGCAATCATGGGCGCGTTGCCGGTGACCGGGCATGCGTCAGGGGCAGTGGTGTACCGCGGCAAGGACGTGGGCGCACTGCCGGTCGAACAGCGTGTCGCGCGGGGAATGTGCCTGGTGCCGGAAAAGCGCGAGCTGTTCAGCACGATGACGGTCGAGGATAACCTTGTGCTGGGCGCGTATCGCCGCAAGCTCGCAGGCGAGTCGAACTTCCTCGACCAGCTCGATCATGTGTTTGCGCTGTTTCCGCGGCTCAAGGAGCGGCGCAAGCAGGCAGCCGGCACGCTGTCGGGTGGTGAGCGGCAGATGCTCGCGGTGGGCCGCGCGCTGATGGGCAAGCCCGACCTGCTGATGCTCGACGAGCCGAGCCTCGGTTTGGCGCCGCTGATCGTGAAGGAGATTTTTCATATCATCAGCGCGTTACGCGGCACAGGCGTCGCGACGCTGCTGATCGAGCAAAATGCCCGGGCCGCGCTGCAGATCTCGGACTACGGCTATGTACTGGAGACGGGGGAGTTTGCGTTGGAAGGGCCGGCGGCCGAGCTGGCGCAAAATCCGCGCGTGATCGAAACATACCTGGGGTTGGTGAAAAAAACGGCTTGATCGGTGGAGCGGTCGGCGGGAAACGGGCGGCGTGTTTCACGTGAAACACGCCGCTTTTGTTTTCTGGAAGAGGGCGATACGTCGGTGAGTCGGGCGTGGGGATAAGTGCCGGAGCAACAAGCGGAAGCCCTGTGACGAGTGAGACCCCATCACGTCGGGTTGCACAGGGTAGTAAGCGCGGTACGCGCGACGGTGTTCTATCGACACGGGCCAAACGGCACAGGGGATAAGCGCAGGAAGGTCGATCCGAAATGCTGTGATGGCGCAGCGACTGCGGGTTTCGCAAACAACTGCCGGGTGTGCGATTTTGCACAGCCTGACGATGTGCGCTGAGGCTGCGGCAGCGCCGGCCGAAGCAGGCCGCACGGCACAGTTTGCACGATCGGGCGAAAAAAACGACCAAATGAACCGGCCCTACCATTCGGACGGTCTTCGGGTGAAAAGCGAACCCGCTATAATTCGGCCCATACATTTCTCAGATAGGTTCGTGCGCAGTCCTGCGCACGGAATCCACCATGCTTTTTCCCACAGAATTTGACGTCATCGTCGTCGGTGGCGGGCACGCCGGCACGGAAGCCGCGTTGGCATCGGCCCGTATGGGTGCGAAGACGCTGCTCCTGACCCATAACATCGAAACGCTCGGCCAGATGAGTTGCAATCCGTCGATCGGCGGCATTGGCAAGGGCCATCTGGTCAAAGAAGTCGATGCGCTCGGCGGCGCGATGGCCGCCGCGACGGACGAGAGCGGTATTCAGTTCCGGATCCTCAACTCGTCGAAGGGCCCGGCCGTGCGCGCGACGCGTGCGCAGGCTGACCGCATCCTGTACAAGGCCGCAATCCGCCATCGGCTCGAGAACCAACCGAACCTGTGGCTGTTCCAGCAGGCTGTCGACGACCTGATGGTCGAAGGCGACCGCGTGGTCGGCGCCGTCACGCAGATCGGCATCCGCTTCCGCGCACGTGCGGTCGTGCTGACGGCCGGTACGTTCCTCGACGGCAAGATTCACGTCGGCCTGAACAACTATACGGGCGGTCGCGCGGGCGATCCGGCGGCGGTGTCGCTGTCGGCCCGCCTGAAGGAGCTGAAGCTGCCGCAGGGCCGCCTGAAGACCGGTACGCCGCCGCGTATCGATGGCCGCTCGATCGATTTTTCGAAGCTGGACGAGCAGCCGGGGGACCTCGATCCGATCCCCGTATTCTCGTTTCTGGGCCGTGCGGAGCAGCATCCGCAGCAGCTGCCGTGCTGGGTGACGCACACGAACGAGCGCACGCACGACATCATTCGCGGCGGCCTCGACCGTTCGCCCATGTATACAGGCGTGATCGAAGGTGTCGGCCCGCGTTACTGCCCGTCGATCGAGGACAAGATCCACCGATTCGCATCGAAGGAATCGCACCAGATCTTCCTTGAGCCGGAAGGGCTGACGACCAACGAGTTCTATCCGAACGGGATTTCGACGAGCCTGCCGTTCGACGTGCAGCTCGATCTCGTGCACTCGATGCGCGGCCTCGAGAACGCGCACATCCTGCGCCCCGGCTACGCGATCGAATACGACTACTTCGACCCGCGCGCGCTGAAGGCGTCGCTCGAGACGAAGGCGATCAACGGGCTGTTTTTTGCGGGCCAGATCAACGGCACGACCGGCTACGAAGAAGCGGCCGCACAAGGGCTGCTGGCCGGCCTGAATGCAGGCCGCTACGTGCAGGAGAAGGACGCATGGTGCCCGCGTCGCGATCAGGCCTATCTTGGCGTGCTGGTCGACGACCTCGTCACGCGTGGCGTGGCCGAGCCGTACCGGATGTTCACGAGTCGTGCCGAATACCGTCTGAGCCTGCGTGAAGACAATGCGGACATGCGCCTGACCGAGATTGGCCGCGAGCTGGGCCTCGTCGACGACGTGCGCTGGGATGCGTTCAGTCGGAAGCGCGACGCTGTTTCACGTGAAACCGAACGACTGAAGTCGACGTGGGTCACGCCGAAGACGCTGCCGCCTGAAGAGGCGACTGCGTTGCTCGGCAAGGCGATCGATCACGAGTACAGCCTCGCCGAACTGCTGCGCCGCCCCGGTATCAGCTACGACGGTGTGTGCGGCCTGAAGGGCGGTGAATGTGCGCCTGTGGAGCCGCTGGCCGACGATCCGGTGCTGCTCGAGCAGATCAAGGAGCAGGTCGAGATTGGCATCAAATATCAGGGCTATATCGAGCGGCAGGCCAGCGAGATTGAGCGCAACGATGCGAACGAGAACACACGCCTGCCGGACGGTATCGACTACCGCGAGGTGCGCGGCCTGTCGTTCGAAGTGAGCCAGAAGCTGAACGAGTTCCGCCCGGAAACGATCGGCCAGGCATCGCGGATTTCGGGCGTCACGCCGGCTGCGATCTCGCTGCTGATGGTGCACCTGAAACGCCGCGGCCTCGGCCGTCGTAACGGCGCCGCCGCGGAAGTGACGGAACAGGGGGACGGCACCGTCCCGACGCAACAATGACGGCGCGTCGCGCGCCGGCGGTTAATCGGGACGTACTTGAACAGATGCTCGTCGACGGCACGGCCGCGCTCGACATCACGTTGACGGATGCACAACGCAACCAGCTGCTCGACTATGTCGCGCTGCTCGGCAAGTGGAACGCGGTCTACAACCTGACCGCGATCCGCGACCCGAAGCAGATGCTGATCCAGCACATTCTCGATTCGCTCTCCATCGTTCCGCATCTGCGCGCCCGTACATCGGCGCGCGTGCTCGACGTGGGTTCGGGCGGCGGATTGCCCGGTATCGTGCTGGCGATCGTCCAGCCGGACTGGCGGGTCACGCTGAACGATATCGTGCAGAAGAAGTCTGCATTCCAGACGCAGATGCGCGCCGAGCTGAAGCTCGCGAACCTGTCTGTCGTCACCGGGCGGGTCGAATCGCTGCAGCCGGGTGTCGAAGTGCCGGAAAAATTCGACATGATCGTATCCCGCGCTTTCGCGGATCTATCCGACTTCGTTAAACTTGCTCGACATCTCGTCGCGCCCGGCGGATCGATCTGGGCAATGAAGGGTGTCCATCCGGACGACGAAATTGCACGGCTGCCGGAAGGCAGTCACGTAAAGCAGACGATGCGGCTGGCGGTACCGATGCTCGATGCCGAACGGCATCTGATCGAGGTCACCGTCGACGAGGCGAATTGAAGGTGCGCGGTAGCGCGCCGTTTGTTTGAAGGTAAAGGGAACACACCAACGATGGCAAAGATCTTCTGCGTTGCGAACCAGAAGGGGGGCGTCGGCAAGACGACGACATCGGTCAATCTCGCCGCAAGCCTTGCAGCGCAGGAGCAACGAGTCCTGCTGATCGATCTCGACCCGCAGGGCAACGCGACGATGGGCAGCGGGATCGACAAGGCCGCCTGCGAGTCGACCGTGTACGAAGTGCTGGTCGACGGCGTCTCGGTGACGGACGCGCGCGTGCGTCCGGAAGGTGTCACGTACGACGTGCTGCCGGCCAACCGTGAACTGTCCGGTGCGGAGATCGAGCTGATCAGCATCGATAACCGCGAGCGACGGTTGAAGGCAGCGCTCGAACACGTGGCCGACGACTACGACTTCGTGTTGATCGATTGCCCGCCGACGCTGTCGCTGCTGACGCTGAACGGGCTGTGCGCGGCGCATGGCGTCGTGATCCCGATGCAGTGCGAATACTTCGCGCTGGAGGGGCTGTCGGATCTCGTCAATACGATCAAGCAGGTTCACGCGAACATGAACCGCGATCTGAAGATCATTGGCTTGCTGCGCGTGATGTTCGATCCGCGCATCACGCTGCAGCAGCAAGTTTCCGATCAACTGAAAGCGCACTTCGGCGACAAGGTGTTCGACGCGGTGATTCCGCGCAACGTGCGCTTGGCGGAAGCGCCGAGTTACGGGTTGCCGGGCGTCGTATTCGACCGTAACTCGCGCGGTGCGCAGGCGTATCTCCAGTTTGGTGCCGAGATGATCGATCGCGTGCGCGCGTTCGAGGTGTCGTGATCCGGACATGAGCGAAGCGAGGAAGAAAGACATGAACGCGGTACCAAAGAAGAAGGGCTTGGGACGTGGCCTCGAAGCGCTGCTCGGCGGCAGTGCGGACATCACCGAAGCGGTGAAGATAGAAGGGGCGCCGAACACGCTCGCGCTCGGCAAGCTGCAGGCCGGCAAGTACCAGCCGCGGACGCGGATGGACGAGGGCAGCCTGCAGGAGCTGGCGGCCAGCATTCGCGCGCAAGGCGTGATGCAGCCGATCCTGGTACGACCTATTTCATCTGACAAATACGAAATCATCGCGGGCGAGCGGCGTTTCCGCGCGGCACGCCTGGCCGGCCTCGACGAAGTGCCGGTGCTCGTGAAGGACGTGTCCGATCAGGCTGCCGCCGCGATGGCACTGATCGAGAACATCCAGCGCGAGGATCTGAATCCGCTGGAAGAGGCGCACGGTATCCAGCGCCTGCTCGATGAGTTCGGTTTCACGCACGAACAGGCGGCCGAATCGGTCGGCCGCTCGCGCAGCGCGGTATCGAACCTGCTGCGCCTGCTGAACCTCGCGGCGCCGGTGCAGACGATGCTGCTGGCCGGCGACCTCGACATGGGCCATGCGCGTGCGCTGCTTGCGGTCGATGCCGCCACGCAGATCACGCTCGCGCACCAGGTGGTCAACAAGCGCATGTCGGTGCGCGAGACCGAGAAGCTGGTCGCGCATACGACGAAGGAAGCGCCGGCGGTGAAGGCGCGCGCGAAGGACGATGGCGGCCGCGACACGCGTCGTCTCGAGGAGGAGTTGTCCGACCTGCTCGCGTCGACGGTGAAGATCAAGCTCGGCCGCCGCGGGCGAGGGCAGGTGATGATCGACTTCGGCAACCTCGACGCGCTCGAGGGTATTCTTGCGCGTCTGCGCGGCAACGTCGCGACCGAAGAATAACGAGGCACGATCGATGGAAAACACGGGCGCGCCGGCGCCGCGCCGGTGGCTTGGCTGGCTTTTGCAGGAACCCGTACTGACGGTGCTGGCGCTTGCGCTGATTGTGCTGCAGTGGTTGCGTCCGCAACCAGTTGGCGCACTGGTCGGTCTCGTCGACTGGCAGACCGTCGCGACGCTCGCGGGTCTGCTGATGCTGACCAAGGCGCTCGAGCTGTCCGGGTGCCTGATGTGGCTCGCGCATCGCATCGTGCATCACGTGCATTCCGAGCGCGGGCTCGCGATGCTGCTCGTCGTGTTCGCGGCGGCGCTCGCGATGTGGCTCACCAACGATGTCGCGTTGTTCGTCGTCGTGCCGCTGATGGTATCGCTGCGCACGTTGACGCCGCTGCCGTTCCGGCGGCTCGTGATCGTGGTCGCGCTGGCCGTCAACGCGGGGTCCGTCGCGACCCCGCTCGGCAATCCCCAGAACCTTTTCCTGTGGCAATTGAGCGGCGTGTCGTTCGGCCGCTTCGTCGTCACGCTCGGGCCGCTTGCACTGGCGTTGATGGCGCTGCTGCTCGTGCTGACGGCGTGCGCATTTCGCGCGAAGCCGCTCGATCTGTCGGGAGACGTCCAGGCCGTTCCCGTGCAGCGCATGCATGCGTTGCTTGCGGCGGTGCTGTTCGGTGCGTTCGTGCTGCTCGCCGATGCGCACAATCCCGTGCCGGGCCTGATCGGCGTCGTGATCGCGCTGCTGCTGGCGAGACGTGACGCAGTCCTGAAGATCGACTGGCTGCTGCTGCTGATCTTCGTGCTGATGTTCGTTGTGCTGCGCAGCGCGGCCGCGCTGCCCGTCGTCCACGATGCGATCGCGCGAACCCATCTCGATTCGCCGCTGCGTGTGTTCGCGGCGGGCGCGGTGGTGTCACAGGGAATCAGCAACGTGCCGGCGGCGATCCTGCTGTCGGAATTCACGCGCGACTGGCGGGCGCTCGCGTTCGGCGTATCGGTCGGCGGCTTCGGTTTCGCGATCGGTTCGCTCGCGAACCTGATCGCGGTGCGTCTCGCGAAGGAGCCGCGCATGTGGCTGCCGTTTCACCTCGTGTCGATTCCGTTCGCGCTCGTGAGCGCGGCGCTGGGTGCGTGGTTGCTCGTTCACGGCTGAGCGATGCGGATCAGTGCGGCGCACGCGTGCCGCAAGCCTGGCGGGGAGGGCGCACAGCGTTCCTTGTCGTTGCGAGGCCGGGCCTGTTGATAAGTGTTGCGCCGCCACAGTCGTTCGACTGTGGCGGCGCAACAACTGATTGCGGGCATCGGCGCGCTAGGTTCGAGCGTATTTCGCGCATCGCGCTCGACGCTGTGGCCACAGTGTTTCCTCTATTGCCCATCGCTGCGTCGGATCGTTTCCCGTGTTCGCGTCACAGCAGAATTCCTGCTGCCATCGCGCCACGTCGGCGGCGCCCGCACCGCACGTCGCCGTCACGTCATTTCGTTGCGTCCGCATTTTTTGGGCGAGAAATGCCGGTACGAAAAACCGACCTTACAACTGTCATCGTACGTCATCGACGCGCGCGTTTTTCACATGATGAGGCGTCGTTTTACGCTGGTTTTTGTCGCGTCTAAAGCCTTGAATCACCTGCAACTATCGCTTACAATCGCCCGGATTTGTTAGCTAGGCACCCCTGAAAGCTTTCGGAAAGCTTGGGGCCGGGTTCAAGGATTTTGCGGAAGATTGCGATGGCGGGTCAGGCGCCGAACGACAGGCACGATGATCACCGAGCGCAACGCACCGCTTCAGCGGCCGGCGAGCGGCGCGAGTCCGATGACGACGACTGGGATGCCGAGCTGCAAGATAACAACATCGTTCCGCTCACGCGGACGGAAGCCGAGAGGCTGTTCGGTCCGAACGTGAGCAAGCCGTCGCGCGTGACCCCCTACAAGGTGGTGATCGCGCAGGTGGTCTTGTCCCTGGTTGCAACGCTGGCGTGGTGGCTGTTTTCAAAGTCGCCGGGCGCCGCTGCGCAATCCGCGTTTCTGGGCGGGGCGATCGGCTGGGTGCCAAGCGCGTTGTTCGTGGCACGACTGAAGGCAGGTGGTTCGGCCACCGTGATGAGCTGGGTGATGGGCGAAGCCCTGAAGCTCGGCGTGACGATCGGGATGTTCGCCGCAGTGGCGTACGGCTATGCCGGCGTGCACTGGCCGGCGCTCCTCGTCACCTACCTCGTCGTGCTGAAGACGTACTGGATCGCGCTGGCCTGGCGGTAAGCAACAAGCAGCGTGCGGTTTCGACAACGAACCGCACCGGCCCGTTCCCGCAATAGCGTATTGCGGAACGGGGCAAAACGATTTTCGACAATTTGGGTGGCATTAACGATATGGCAGCTAGCGAAGGCACGCGCGGTCCGGATCCGTCCGAGTACATTGCGCACCACTTGCAGAATTTCTCCACCTCGCATCAGACGTCGATTTTCGACATCCACGTCTGGAACCTCGACACGCTGTTCTGGTCGATCGTGTGCGGTATCGTGACGATCGTCCTGCTGCGTCTGGCCGCCCGCAAGGCGACCTCGGGCGTGCCGGGCCGTTTCCAGTGTGCGATCGAGATGCTCGTCGAAATGGTCGAGGATCAATCGAAGGCCATCGTCCACGGCAACCGCACCTTCATCGCTCCGCTCGCCCTCACGGTGTTCGTGTGGGTCGCGCTGATGAACTCCCTCGACTTCCTCCCCGTCGACCTGCCGGGCCGCGTCATCGGCCTGCTCGGTCTGTCGGACGTGATTTCCCACCATCGCATCGTCCCGACGGCCGACCTGAACGGCACGCTCGGCATCGCGCTCGGCGTGTTCGTCCTGATGATTTACTACAGCATCAAGATCAAGGGCGCGGGCGGCTTTGTGCATGAGCTGCTGTCGGCCCCGTTCGGCGCCCACCCGCTGCTGTGGATCCCGAACCTCGCGCTGAACATCGTCGAATATCTCGCAAAGACCGTTTCCCTCGGCATGCGGCTGTTCGGCAACATGTACGCGGGTGAGCTGTTGTTCCTGTTGATCGCCCTGCTCGGCAGCATGTGGAGCTTCGGTGGCGACGCAACGTTCCTCGGCTTCATTGGTCACGTGATCGCGGGTAGCGTCTGGGCAATCTTCCACATCCTGATTGTTCTGTTGCAGGCATTCATTTTCATGATGCTGACGCTGGTGTATCTCGGCCAGGCGCACGACAAGCACTAAGCGCGGCGTGCAAAAAAGAGTTTCCGTTTTAGTTTTTTAAATCTCAGTTCCAAGTCTTTTCACAAAGGAGTGATCATGCAAGCTTACATCGCCAACATCCAGGGTCTGACCGCCATCGGTATCGGCATCATCATCGGCCTGGGTGCAATCGGCGCCTGTATCGGTATCGCGCTGATGGGTGGCAAGTACATCGAAGCCTGCGCACGTCAGCCGGAACTCATCAACCCGCTGCAAACGAAGATGTTCCTGCTGGCCGGCCTGATCGACGCTGCATTCCTGATCGGCGTTGGTGTCGCAATGCTGTTCGCGTTCGCGAACCCGCTCCTGTCGAAGCTCGCAGGCTAAGGTTCCTCGGAAATATGCGCCCGGCGTAAGCCGGCGCAGGGCGGAACGGAGACTTGGGGCGCTGATCGAATGCAACTCGATGAGCGCCTTACCGTTTCATTTTTCCGGAATAGCAGATAAGGAAACACCGTGAATCTCAACGCAACTCTGTTTGCGCAAATGGTCGTGTTCCTGGTCCTCGCGTGGTTCACGATGAAGTTCGTGTGGCCGCCGTTGATCAACGCCCTCGACGAACGTTCGAAGAAGATCGCCGACGGCCTCGCCGCCGCGGAGAAGGGCAAGGCGGAACTCGACGCAGCGCACAAGCGCGTGGACCAGGAACTCGCGCAGGCCCGCAACGACGGCCAGCAGCGCATCGCCGACGCTGAAAAGCGTGCCCAGGCGGTCGCCGAGGAAATCAAGGCCAACGCCCAGGCTGAAGCCGCCCGCATCGTCGCCCAGGCGAAAGCGGAAGCAGAACAGCAAATCGTGAAGGCGCGCGAAGCGCTGCGTGGCGAAGTCGCCGCGCTGGCCGTGAAGGGCGCCGAGCAGATCCTGAAGCGCGAAGTCGATCAAACGGCCCACGCCCAACTGCTGAATCAACTGAAAGCCGAGCTCTGATCATGGCCGAACTTGCAACCATCGCCCGCCCTTACGCAGAAGCGCTGTTCCGCGTGGCCGAGGGAGGTGACATCGCCGCCTGGTCCACGCTCGTGCAAGAGCTGGCCCAGGTTGCGCGTCTGCCGGAAGTGCTGTCGGTCGCGTCGAGCCCGAAGGTGACGCGCACGCAAGTGGCCGAGCTGCTGCTTGCTGCGGTGAAGTCGCCGGTCGCGGCTGGCGCCGAAGCGAAGAACTTCGTGCAGATGCTGGTCGACAATCATCGCATCGCGCTGCTGCCGGAAATCGCCGAGCAGTTCGAGGCGCTCAAGAACGAACGCGAAGGTGCAGCCGACGCCGAGATCGTGAGCGCGTTCCCGCTGAACGGCGCGGATCTCGAAAGCCTCGTCTCTGGCCTCGAACGCAAGTTCAAGCGCAAGCTGAAGCCGACGGTCGAAGTCGATTCGTCGCTGATCGGCGGCGTGCGCGTGACGGTCGGCGACGAAGTGCTCGACACCTCGGTTCGCGCGCGCCTCGCATCGATGCAGGCTGCCTTGACCGCCTGAGCGCCACGCCGGCACGCAACAGAATTGACTATCAGGAGCGAATAATGCAACTCAATCCCTCTGAGATCAGCGAGCTGATCAAGAGCCGGATCCAGGGCCTTGAAGCGAGCGCAGACGTTCGCAACCAGGGCACCGTGATCTCCGTGACCGACGGTATCGTGCGCATCCACGGCCTGTCGGACGTGATGCAGGGCGAAATGCTCGAGTTTCCGGGCAACACGTTCGGCCTCGCGCTGAACCTCGAGCGCGACTCGGTCGGCGCGGTGATTCTCGGCGAATACGAACACATCTCGGAAGGCGACATCGTCAAGACGACGGGCCGCATTCTGGAAGTCCCGGTCGGTCCGGAACTCGTCGGCCGCGTGGTCGACGCGCTCGGCAACCCGATCGACGGCAAGGGCCCGGTCAACGCGAAGCTGACCGACGCGATCGAAAAGATCGCCCCGGGCGTGATCTGGCGTAAGTCGGTGTCGCAGCCGGTGCAGACGGGCATCAAGTCGATCGACGCGATGGTGCCGATCGGCCGTGGCCAGCGTGAGCTGATCATCGGCGACCGTCAGTGCGGCAAGACCGCGGTGGCGCTCGACGCGATCATCAACCAGAAGGGCAAAGACCTGATCTGTATCTACGTCGCGATCGGCCAGAAGGCTTCGTCGATCATGAACGTGGTTCGCAAGCTCGAAGAAACGGGCGCGATGGAATACACGATCGTCGTCGCCGCTTCGGCTTCGGATTCGGCAGCGATGCAGTACCTCGCACCGTACGCCGGCTGCACGATGGGCGAATACTTCCGCGACCGCGGCCAGGACGCGCTGATCATCTATGACGACTTGACCAAGCAAGCATGGGCATACCGTCAGATCTCGCTGCTGCTGCGCCGCCCGCCGGGCCGTGAAGCATATCCGGGTGACGTGTTCTATCTGCACTCGCGTCTGCTCGAGCGTGCTGCTCGCGTGTCGGAAGAGTACGTCGAGAAGTTCACGAACGGCGAAGTGAAGGGCAAGAGCGGCTCGCTGACGGCACTGCCGGTCATCGAAACGCAGGCTGGCGACGTGACCGCGTTCGTTCCGACGAACGTGATCTCGATTACCGACGGCCAGATCTTCCTGGAAACCGACCTGTTCAACGCAGGCATCCGCCCGGCAATCAACGCCGGCGTGTCGGTGTCGCGAGTCGGTGGCGCCGCTCAGACGAAGGTCGTGAAGAAGCTGTCGGGCGGTATCCGTACCGACCTCGCGCAGTACCGTGAACTGGCCGCATTCGCGCAGTTCGCATCGGACCTCGACGAAGCGACCCGCAAGCAGCTCGAGCGCGGCCGCCGCGTGACGGAACTGCTGAAGCAGCCGCAGTACCAGCCGCTGCAGGTGTGGGAACTGGCCGTGTCGCTGTACGCCGCGAACAACGGCTACCTCGACGATCTCGACGTCAAGCAAGTGCTGTCGTTCGAGAAGGGCCTGCGCGACAACCTGAAGACCAGCCACGCTGACCTCATCAAGCGCATCGAAGACACCAAGGATCTCTCGAAGGACGACGAAGGCGCACTGCGCTCGGCGATCGAATCCTTCAAGAAGTCCGGTGCCTATTGATCCGCGAGTGACACACTGAGGCCGCGCGGGTGCTGATGCGCCCGCGCCGCTTCGGTCAAGGAGCAAGCTATGGCTGGAATGAAGGAAATTCGCGGCAAGATCAAGAGCGTGCAGAACACGCGCAAGATCACGAAGGCGATGGAGATGGTGGCCGCATCGAAGATGCGTCGCGCGCAGGAACGCATGCGCGCCGCTCGTCCGTATGCAGACAAGGTCCGTGCCATCGCCGCGCACATGAGCCGCGCGAACCCGGAGTACCGCCACCCGTTCATGGTGGCAAACGACGGCGCGAAGACGGCCGGCATCATCCTCGTCACGACGGACAAGGGTCTTTGCGGCGGTCTGAACACCAACGTGCTGCGTGCGACGGTGCAGAAGTTCAAGGAGCTGGAAGAGAAGGGCCAGAAGGTCGAAGCCACCGCGATCGGCGGCAAGGGCCTCGGGTTCCTGAACCGCTTCGGCGCGAAGGTGATGTCGCAGGTCGTGCACCTCGGCGACACCCCGCATCTGGACAAGCTGATCGGCGCCGTGAAGACGCAGCTCGATCTGTACTCGGAAGGCAAGCTGTCGGCGGTTTATATCGCTTACACGCGCTTCGTCAACACGATGAAGCAGGAAGCCGTGATCGAGCAGCTGCTGCCGCTGTCGTCGGAACACTTCGAAGCCGATGACGGTACGCCGGCCACGTCGTGGGACTACATCTACGAGCCGGACGCGCAGGCAGTCGTCGACGAACTGCTCGTGCGTTACGTCGAGGCGCTGGTGTACCAGGCCGTCGCGGAGAACATGGCGTCCGAGCAATCGGCGCGGATGGTCGCGATGAAGGCCGCGTCCGACAACGCGAAGACGGTGATCAGCGAACTGCAGCTCGTGTACAACAAGAGCCGCCAGGCCGCGATTACGAAAGAACTGTCGGAGATCGTCGGCGGCGCAGCCGCTGTTTAAGCGCGCGCCCGGGACGACAACTGCGCCTTTGCGCGAGTAAAGAATCAGGTATTTAAAGGAAAAGCGATGAGTACTGCTGCTTTGGTAGAAGGCAAGATCGTACAGTGCATCGGCGCCGTTATCGACGTGGAATTCCCGCGCGACAGCATGCCGAAGATCTACGACGCGCTCATTCTCGATGGCTCGGAACTGACGCTCGAAGTCCAGCAGCAGCTGGGCGACGGCGTGGTCCGTACCATTTGTCTGGGTGCATCCGACGGCCTGCGCCGCGGCCTGACCGTGAAGAACACGAGCAAGCCGATTTCGGTGCCGGTCGGCAAGCCGACCCTCGGTCGTATCATGGACGTGCTCGGCCGTCCGATCGACGAAGCCGGCCCGATCGAAAGCGAACACACGCGTTCGATCCACCAGAAGGCTCCGGCGTTCGACGAACTGTCGCCGTCGACCGAACTGCTCGAAACGGGTATCAAGGTCATCGACCTGATCTGCCCGTTCGCGAAGGGCGGCAAGGTTGGCCTGTTCGGCGGTGCTGGCGTGGGCAAGACCGTCAACATGATGGAGCTCATCAACAACATCGCGAAGGAACACGGCGGTTACTCCGTGTTCGCGGGCGTGGGCGAGCGTACCCGTGAAGGGAACGACTTCTACCACGAAATGAAGGACTCGAACGTTCTCGACAAGGTCGCGCTGGTGTACGGCCAGATGAACGAGCCGCCGGGCAACCGTCTGCGCGTCGCGCTGACCGGCCTGACGATGGCCGAGCACTTCCGTGACGAAGGCCTCGACGTGCTGTTCTTCGTCGACAACATCTACCGTTTCACGCTGGCCGGTACCGAAGTGTCGGCACTGCTCGGCCGTATGCCGTCGGCAGTGGGCTATCAGCCGACGCTGGCTGAAGAAATGGGCAAGCTGCAGGAACGCATCACGTCGACCAAGAAGGGCTCGATTACGTCGGTCCAGGCCGTGTACGTCCCTGCGGACGACTTGACCGACCCGTCGCCGGCAACCACCTTCGGCCACCTGGACGCAACCGTCGTTCTGTCGCGTGACATCGCTTCGCTGGGTATCTACCCGGCGGTCGACCCGCTCGACTCGACGTCGCGCCAGATCGACCCGAACGTGATCGGTGAAGAGCACTACTCGATCACCCGTCGCGTTCAGCAGACGCTGCAGCGCTACAAGGAACTGCGCGACATCATCGCGATTCTGGGCATGGACGAACTGTCGCCGGAAGACAAGCTGTCGGTCGCGCGCGCTCGTAAGATCCAGCGTTTCCTGTCGCAGCCGTTCCACGTCGCTGAAGTGTTCACGGGCTCGCCGGGCAAGTACGTGCCGCTGAAGGAAACGATCCGTGGCTTCAAGATGATCGTCGACGGCGAGTGCGACCACCTGCCGGAACAGGCGTTCTACATGGTCGGCACGATCGACGAAGCCTTCGAAAAGGCCAAGAAGATCCAGTAAAGGTCGGGTGTAACGCAGCGGGCGCCCGTGCGTTCGTGAAGGATGTCTCGACGGCATCTTTTCACGGGCGGGCGCCCACGTAATACGCTCAACCAGGAGTCGATATGGCAACCATCAAAGTAGACGTCGTCAGCGCGGAAGAGCAGATCTTCTCGGGCGAGGCGAAATTCGTCGCGCTGCCGGGCGAAACGGGTGAGCTGGGTATTCTGCCGGGTCACACGCCGCTGATCACGCGGATTCGTCCGGGTGCGGTGCGCATCGAAGTCGAGGGCGGCAACGACGAATTCGTGTTCGTCGCAGGCGGCATTCTCGAAGTGCAGCCGGGCGCCGTGACGGTGCTCGCCGATACCGCGATCCGCGGCAAGGACCTCGACGCGGCGAAAGCCGAGGAAGCGCGCAAGCGTGCCGAGGAAACGCTGCAGAACGCGAAGTCGGACCTCGACCTCGCAAAGGCGCAATCCGAGCTCGCGACCGCGATGGCGCAGCTCGAAGCGATCCAGCGTCTGGCGAAGATTCGCAGCCGGCACTGAGCCGCGCGCGCGTATCCCGCGAAAGAAAGCAGCCTGCGGGCTGCTTTTTTTTCGTCCGTCGTTTTCGTCTGTTTTTTTGCGGGCCGCATTGTATCGTCCGGTCGTGCTATTTCATCCGCCCGCCGCGATTTGATGTCAGAGTGGCGTCAGCAGAGCGCGGCATCATCCGGGCAGAGGCAGTCCGCCGCGATCGCGGCGGAGCAGGCGCGCGCGTCAGCCGCGTGCCGGGCCGATCAGACAAAAACGGACGGAGACATCGATGGCAGCAGACCTTGGCAAGGGGGCGCTGATCGCGCCCGAAAACGGACTGTCGTACGTGCGCGGCGCGACCGACGTGCCGCTATCCGACGCGACGATCAGCCGGTTCCTGCTCGACACGGCGGGCCGCTTTCCCGATCGCCCGGCCGTCGTGTTCCGCGAACAGCAGGTGCGCTGGACCTGGCGCGCGTTCGCGCACGAGGTCGACGTGCTCGCGGCGGGCCTCGCCGCGCTCGGGATCGTGAAGGGCGATTGCGTCGGCATCTGGTCGCCGAACCGCAGCGAATGGCTGCTCACGCAGTTCGCGACCGCGCGCATCGGCGCGGTCCTCGTCAACATCAACCCGGCCTACCGGCTCGCGGAACTCGAATACGCGCTGAACAAGGTCGGCTGCAAGGCCGTGATCGCGGCCGAGCGCTTCAAGACATCGGCGTACGTCGAGATGCTGCAGACCATCGCGCCGGAACTCGCGAGCGCGACGCCGGGCGACCTGCATGCGGCGCGCGTGCCGAGCCTGCGCACGGTCGTGTCGATGGGCGAGGTCGCGCCGGCCGGCATGTTCCGCTTCGCGGACGTGATGGCGCGCGGCCGCGGCACGCTCGATGTCGCGCGGTTCGACGCGATCGGCGCGACGCTCGCGGCCACCGATCCGATCAACATCCAGTTCACCAGCGGCACGACCGGCAGCCCGAAGGGCGCGACGCTCACGCACCGCAACGTCGTCAACAACGCGCGCTCGATCGCGATGGCGATGCGCTTCACCGAGCAGGATTCGCTCTGCATCCCGGTGCCGCTGTATCACTGCTTCGGGATGGTGCTGGCCGTGCTCGCGTGCGTGTCGAAGGGCGCGGCGATGGTGTTCCCCGGCGAGGCGTTCGATCCGGTCGCGACGCTCGCGGCCGTCGCCGACGAGCGCTGCACCGCGCTGCACGGCGTGCCGACGATGTTCATCGCGGAGCTCGATCATCCGGACTTCGCGAAGTTCGACCTGTCGACGCTGCGCACCGGGATCATGGCCGGCTCGCCGTGCCCGATCGAGACGATGAAGCGCGTCGTGTCGCAGATGCATTTGTCCGAGATCACGATCGCATACGGGATGACGGAGACGAGCCCCGTGTCGTTCCAGAGCTCGACAGACGACCCGCTCGAAAAGCGCACGACGACGGTCGGCCGCATCCAGCCGCACCTGGAGGTGAAGATCGTCGACCCGAACGGCGAGATCGTGCCGGTCGGCGCGACCGGCGAGCTGTGCACGAAGGGCTATTCGGTGATGCTCGGCTACTGGGACGACGACGCGAAGACACGCGAGGTGCTGGTCGACGGCTGGATGCATACGGGCGACCTCGCGACGCTCGACGCCGACGGCTATTGCAACATCGTCGGCCGGCTGAAGGACATGGTGATTCGCGGCGGCGAGAACGTGTATCCGCGCGAGATCGAGGAATTCCTGTTCAGGCATCCGAAGATTCAGAGCGCGCAGGTGTTCGGCGTGCCCGACGCGAAATACGGCGAGGAGCTGTGCGCGTGGATCGTGCTGCGCGCGGACGAGCAGATGACCGAGGACGACGTGCGCGCGTTCTGCAGCGGCCAGATCGCGCACTACAAGATTCCGCGCTACATCCGCTTCGTCGACGAGCTGCCGATGACGGTGACGGGCAAGGTGCAGAAGTTCGTGATGCGCGAACGGATGATCGACGAACTGAAGCTCGACGTGCAGAAGACCGCTTGAAACGACCGAGCGGCCCGGCGGCGGGACGAACGCGACGGCCTGCGGGCCGTTGCGTTTTCGATGGACGAAAAAAAGCGGGCTTATTAGCCCGCTAAAAACCACACGCTACGGGGTTAGCGCGAGGAGACCAAAGATGAAACCGAGTCCGGCGGGGGCCGGAAACGACTCCAACAGGGATGCCCCTCGGAAGGGCTTCGGTACGTGACCGACTGGCTCGCAGCGCTTCGCGTCCGCTCACACTTGGCACACGAGACCGCATCCGTGTTGAAACCGTTGAGGCCATTGTGGGCGAATTAATGACCCCTCGCGGTAACAAAGTGTTTCAGGTTGTAACGCCCGCCAGATAAGGCTTTCCGGGATTTTTTGCTGTTTTCGGGGTCCTGAAAAAGGTCATATTTACCCATCTTTTCCGCAGAGTTTTCATCGGGTGCGCGTAATGCGTTTTTCATGCGTATCGAAGTCGATGAATTGCCGATTTACACGCTGGAATGCGCATCGCGCGGCAGATACCGCATCCGACGAATCATTCGTCGGAAAGATTTTGAAACGTGATTGGGGCACGCGATAGTCGGCCATTCGGCCGGTTTTCGCGATTTCGCGCCGGCCGGGCGCCACGCCGATGTGTAACGGCGGTGCGCCCGGCCGGCGGCAATGACGGCGTCCCTGCCGGTTATCGGCCGCTTGTTGGGCGAGCGCTCGTGCTCACTTCAGCCACTTGTCGGAGATCGCCTGGTATTCGCCGGACGACAGCGCCAGGTGCAGCCACTGGTCGACGTACTGCTGGAACACGACGTCGTCGCGCGGCACCATGTACGCCTTTTCGCCGAACTGGAACGGCTTGTCCGGATGCACGGAGCACAGGCCCGGATTCAGCTTTTGCTGCAGCAGCGTCTCGGACGCATCCGTCACCATGACGTCCGCCTTGCCCGCGAGGATCTGCTTGAAGATCGTCACGTTGTCCGGATAGACGCTCAGGTTCGCATGCGTGAAGAACTGCTTCGCGAAGCGCTCGTTGGTGCCGCCCGGGTTCACGATCACGCGGGTCTCGGGCCGGTCGATCTGCGCGACGGTCTGGTACTTGTCGGCATCCGCGCAGCGCACGATCGGCGTCTTGCCGTCGACCACGTACGGCTGCGTGAAGAACACGCGCTTCTGGCGCTCGAGTGTCGTCGACACGCCGCCCACCGCGATATCGCACTTCGCGACGAAGTCGTTGGTGAGGTTCGACCAGCTCGTCTTCACGAAGTCGGCCTTCACGCCGAGCGATTTCGCGAGCGACTCGGCCATGTCGATGTCGATGCCCTCGAAACGGCCGTCCGTCCGGTGGTACGAATACGGCTTGTAGTCGCCCGTCGTGCACACGCGCAGCGTGCCGCGTGCGACCACGTCGTCGAGCCGCGAGCCGACGGCTGCGGCGGTCGGGGCCGCCGTCGCGGTCGTACCCTGCGCGTGCGCGGCGGCGCAGCAAAGCATCGCAGCGGTGAGCGTGGCCAGCGTGGCGAATGTCTTCATCGGTCTCCTCCTTCGTTCGATTCGATATCAGCGTCCGATCATAGCGGAGCCATCGCGCGCGTCATATGGCCGCCATCGCATCGGCATACGCGGCCGTGCGGCCGCGCTCCGGTAAAATGCCGCTTTGCCTTCGCATCGTCGCTCCTACCGTGGCCCATACCCTGCTCAACGACACCTTCCTGCGTGCGCTTCTGCGCGAGCCGACCGACTACACGCCGATCTGGCTGATGCGTCAGGCCGGCCGCTATCTGCCCGAATACAACGCGACGCGCGCGCGCGCCGGCAGCTTCCTCGGCCTCGCGAAGAATCCCGACTACGCGACCGAAGTGACGCTGCAGCCGCTCGAGCGCTTCCCGCTCGACGCCGCGATCCTGTTCTCGGACATCCTGACGATCCCCGACGCGATGGGTCTCGGCCTCGACTTCCAGGTCGGCGAAGGGCCGAAGTTCGCGCATCCGGTGCGCACCGAGGCCGACGTCGCGAAGCTCGCGGTGCCGGACATCGAGGAGACGCTCGGCTACGTGACGGGCGCCGTGCGCGAGATCCGCCGCGCGCTGACCGACGGCCAGGGCCGTCAGCGCGTGCCGCTGATCGGCTTCTCGGGCAGCCCGTGGACGCTCGCGTGCTACATGGTCGAAGGCGGCGGGTCGGACGATTTCCGCACCGTGAAGTCGATGGCGTATTCGCGCCCCGACCTGATGCACCGGATCCTCGACGTGAACGCGCAGGCCGTGGCCGCGTACCTGAACGCGCAGATCGAAGCCGGCGCGCAGGCCGTGATGATTTTCGATACGTGGGGCGGCGCGCTGGCGGACGGCGCATACCAGCGCTTCTCGCTGGACTACATCCGTCGCGTGGTCGCGCAACTGAAGCGTGAGCACGACGGCGAGCGCGTGCCGGTGATCACGTTCACGAAGGGCGGCGGGCTGTGGCTCGAGGAAATCGCGGCGACCGGCGTCGACGCGGTCGGCCTCGACTGGACCGTCAATCTCGGCGCCGCGCGCGAACGCGTCGCCGGGCGCGTCGCGCTGCAGGGCAACCTCGACCCGACGATCCTGTTTGCGCCGCCGGCCGTGGTGCGCGAGCAGGCGCGCGCGGTGCTCGACAGCTACGGCAATCATCCGGGGCACGTATTCAACCTCGGCCACGGCATTTCGCAGTTCACGTCGCCCGACCACGTCGCCGAACTCGTCGACGAAGTGCACACCCACAGCCGCAAGATCCGTAGCGGAGCGGCGGGCTGAGCGCAAGTGGTGTCATGCTGCACTGCGGGGTGACGGCGTTTCGCTGTCGGCGCTAAACAGGGCGCAACCCCGCACCGGTTGCCGATTCAAGGCTTGTCAAGACTTGACTTATACACATTTTCCACGTTGCAGCGCGGTAGAGCTCTGTATCGGTCGAATTGTCTCGCTATGGTTTCGTAATTTGAATAGCAGCCTTATGGAATAAGGCTCCGCGGGGCGCGGTCGAGGGCGGCCGAAAACAGCGGAAAGCACGGCCCCGCGCGCTTCGCGGCTGTTGAACGGCGAGTTCTCAACAAAGTTATCCACAGGCTGGTCAGGGTATACGGCGATTCCTAATGCGAATCCAAAACTTAGCGCCGAATCTGAAGTTTTACTTTAAGTTCGCCACCGTGGCGCGGGCCCGGGTGCAAGCCGTCGGTGCGCCTCGCGCTGTCGCCGGAGCGCGGTGATGGACGGCACTTACCTCAGGGTCGCCCTCGACCATCCGCTCGCCACCCTGTTCGACTACCGCTGCGACGTCCAGCCGGCGCCCGAGCCCGGCACCCTGGTGCAGGTGCCGTTCGGCAAGCGGCAGGTTGTCGGTCTCGTCTGCGAAGTGACGACTCACACCGACGTGCCGCCGTCCCGGTTGCGGGCGATCGACGCGATTTGTACCGAGCTGCCGCCGCTCGCGCCGGATTGGCTCGCGCTGGTGTCGTTCGCGGCCGATTACTACCAGCGCGGTCGCGGCGAAGTTGCGCTGCCGGCGTTGCCGCAGGCGCTGCGCGACGCGGAGCGCTGGGGCCGGCTGCTGGCGCCCGAGGTGCGCTACCGGCTGACCGAAGCCGGCCGCGCGGCGCTGCCCGACGCACTGCCGGCGCGCGGGGCCGCGCTGCGGCGGCTCGCGCAGGCGCTCGCCGACACCGATTCGATGACGTTGCCCGATGCGCGTGCGTTGCATCCGAAGGCCGCCGCCACGCTCGACGACTGGGCGGCGCGCGGCTGGGTCGCTGTCGAGGAAATCGGCTGGGCCGACGCGCCTGTGCCCAAAGCTGTGGATAACCTGTCGACAACCAGTGGACGAACTGTGCCGCCGGCGCTCACCGATCAGCAGGCGGAGGCACTCGACGCGATCCGGGCCGCGCAGGGTTTCGCGCCGTTCCTGCTGCATGGCGTGACCGGGAGCGGCAAGACCGAGGTCTATCTGCATGCGCTCGCCGCGCTGCTCGATGCGCGGCCCGACGCGCAGGCGCTCGTGCTCGTGCCCGAAATCAACCTGACGCCGCAATTCGAGGCCGCGTTTCGCGCACGCTTCGCGGGCACGCTCGCCGACGACGCGATCGTCACGCTGCACAGCGGGCTCGCGGAGGGCGAGCGGGCGCGCAACTGGCTCGCCGCACACACGGGCCGCGCGCGGATCGTGCTCGGCACGCGGCTCGCGGTGCTCGCGTCGCTGCCGACGCTCGCACTGATCGTCGTCGACGAGGAGCACGAACCCGCGTACAAGCAGCAGGAAGGGCTGCGCTATTCGGCGCGCGATCTTGCCGTGTGGCGCGCGAAGCATCTTGGCATTCCGGTCGTGCTCGGTTCGGCGACGCCGTCGCTCGAGAGCTGGTGGCAGGCCGATCAGGGCCGCTATACGCGGCTCACGCTGTCGCGCCGCGCGGTGGCCGACGCGACGTTGCCGACCGTGCGGCTCATCGATCTCGAAGAGGAACGGCGGCGCGGGCGCGCGTCGATGGGCGGGCTGTCGGGGCCGCTCGTCGCGGCGTTGAAGGCACGGCTCGAGCGCGGCGAACAGAGCCTCGTGTTCCTGAACCGGCGCGGTTACGCGCCGCAGCTCGCGTGCGACGCATGCGGCTGGGTCGCCGGTTGCCCGCGCTGCAGCGCTTACGTCGTGCTGCACAAGCCTGAACATGCACTGCGCTGTCATCACTGCGGCTGGGAAGCGCGCATTCCGCGGTCGTGCCCGGAATGCGGGAACGTCGATATCGCGCCGCTCGGGCGCGGCACGCAGCGCATCGAGGAGGCGCTCGCCGAGGCCGTGCCGGGCGCACGGATACTGCGGATCGACGCGGACAGCACGCGACGCAAGGGCAGTGCGCAGGCGCTGTTCTCGGATGTGCACGCCGGTGAAGTCGACATCCTGGTCGGCACGCAGATGATCGCGAAGGGGCACGACTTCCAGCGCGTATCGCTCGTCGGCGTGCTCAATGCCGACACCGCGCTGTTCTCGCACGACTTCCGCGCGAGCGAGCGGCTGTTCGCGCAGCTGATGCAGGTGAGCGGCCGCGCGGGGCGCGCCGGACTGCCGGGCGAGGTGCTCGTGCAGACGCGCTATCCGCGTCACGCGCTGTATCACGCGCTCGGCCGGCAGGATTACGTCGGCTTCGCGAATTCGACGCTCGGCGAGCGCCGCGACGCGCACCTGCCGCCGTTCGTCTACCAGGCGCTGCTGCGCGCCGAAGGACGCACGCTCGACGCGGCGCTCGCGTTCCTGCTGCAGGCCGCGGCCGCGTTGCCGGGGCTGCCGGGCGCCGATCGCGTGACCGTCTACGACGCGGTGCCGATGACGATCGTCAAGGTCGCGAACGTCCACCGCGCGCAGTTGCTGCTGGAAAGCGCGTCGCGGGCGGCACTGCAGCATGCGCTGCGCGCATGGCAGCCGGAACTGCGCGCGCTGAAGGGCGTGCTGCGGTGGAGCGTCGAGGTCGATCCGCTCGATATCTGAGCGGTGCGCGTGCGGCCGCCGTGCCGCATGCCGATATCGAGCCGGCCGGACCCACCGACCCGCGCGATCCTCCTCCCGGCCCGTCCCACACCCGCCTGCATTACCCGCCGCCACGCACAGTGCAACCCGCTTTTCCCCTTGGTGGTGCACGCCACGGGTTGCCCAAGTGCGCCAACTTGACCCGATCAGGGAAAACACCGATCCGCCGACCACGGGCAACCCCTAGGTTGCAACCTCATAAGTGGCTGATTATATTGAATAACTTGTGGGTGCAACCAATCCATCAATTCGGTTGCACCTTTTTATTGCGTGCCGTAGGATTTCGCGCATCCTCTCACACCACATTGCCGGGCTCGCACCGGCGCACGAACCCACCATGGCAAGCACGACTCTCGGCGTCAAAGTCGACGACCTTCTCCGCTCGCGCCTGAAAGACGCGGCGGCGCGTCTCGAGCGCACTCCCCACTGGCTGATCAAGCAGGCGATCTTCGCGTATCTCGAGCGGATCGAGCACGGCCAGCTGCCGCCCGAACTGTCGGGCAGCAGCGGCGTGACGGAGCTTGCCGACGGCCAGGCGGTGGACGGCGACGACGACAACTCGCCGCATCCGTTCCTCGAGTTCGCCCAGAACGTGCAGCCGCAATCGGTGCTGCGCGCGGCGATCACGGCCGCGTATCGCCGCCCCGAGCCGGAATGCGTGCCGTTCCTGCTGGGCCAGGCGCGCCTGCCCGCGAACCTGCAGGCCGACGTGCAGACGCTCGCGACGCAGCTCGTCGAGGCGCTGCGCGAGAAGAGCTCGGGCGGCGGCGTCGAGGGGCTGATCCACGAGTTCTCGCTGTCGAGCCAGGAAGGCGTCGCGCTGATGTGTCTCGCCGAAGCGCTGCTGCGCATTCCCGATCGCGCGACCCGCGATGCGCTGATCCGCGACAAGATCAGCAAGGGCGACTGGCGCTCGCACGTCGGCCATGCGCCGTCGCTGTTCGTGAACGCGGCGACCTGGGGCCTGATGATCACCGGCAAGCTCGTGACGACCAACAGCGAAGCGGGCCTGTCGTCGGCGCTCACGCGCCTGATCGGCCGCGGCGGCGAGCCGCTGATCCGCAAGGGCGTCGACATGGCGATGCGCCTGATGGGCGAGCAGTTCGTCACCGGCGAGACGATTTCCGAAGCGCTCGCGAACAGCCGCAAGTACGAAGCGCGCGGCTTCCGCTACTCGTACGACATGCTCGGCGAAGCGGCGACGACCGAAGAGGACGCGCAACGCTACTACGCATCGTACGAGCAGGCGATCCATGCGATCGGCAAGGCGGCCGGCGGCCGCGGCATCTACGAAGGCCCGGGCATCTCGATCAAGCTGTCGGCGCTGCACGCGCGCTACTCGCGCTCGCAGCAGGACCGCACGATGAGCGAGCTGCTGCCGCGCGTGCGCGCGCTCGCATTGCTCGCGCGCCGCTACGACATCGGCCTGAACATCGACGCTGAAGAAGCCGACCGTCTCGAGCTGTCGCTCGACCTGCTGGAAGCGCTGTGCTTCGACCCGGAACTCGCGGGCTGGAACGGCATCGGCTTCGTCGTGCAGGGCTATCAGAAGCGTTGCCCGTTCGTGATCGACTACCTGATCGACCTCGCGCGCCGCAGCCGTCACCGCCTGATGATCCGTCTGGTGAAGGGCGCGTACTGGGATACCGAAATCAAGCGTGCGCAGGTCGACGGCCTCGAAGGCTATCCGGTCTACACGCGCAAGATCTACACGGACGTGTCGTACCTCGCGTGCGCGAAGAAGCTGCTCGCGGCGCCCGACGCCGTCTACCCGCAGTTCGCGACGCACAACGCGTACACGCTGGCCGCGATCTATCACCTGGCCGGCCAGAACTACTACCCCGGCCAGTACGAATTCCAGTGCCTGCACGGGATGGGCGAGCCGCTGTACGAGGAAGTCACGGGCCGCGACAAGCTGAACCGTCCGTGCCGCGTGTACGCGCCGGTCGGCACGCATGAAACGCTGCTCGCGTACCTCGTGCGCCGCCTGCTGGAGAACGGCGCGAACACGTCGTTCGTGAACCGCATCGCGGATAAAACCGTGTCGGTGAAGGAACTGGTCGCCGATCCGGTCGACGAGGCGTCGAAGGTCGTGCCGCTCGGCGCGCCGCACGCGAAGATCCCGCTGCCGCGCAACCTGTACGGCGACGAGCGTCCCAACTCGATGGGCCTCGACCTGTCGAACGAACATCGTCTCGCGTCGCTGTCGTCCGCGCTGCTCGCGAGCGCGCACCATCCGTGGCGCGCGGCGCCGATGCTCGCCGACGACGCGCTCGCCGACGCCCCGGCGCGCGACGTGCGCAACCCGGCCGATCAGCGCGACCTGGTCGGCACCGTCAGCGAAGCGACGGCCGAACACGTGAGCGCGGCGCTCGCGCATGCCGTGGCTGCCGCGCCGATCTGGCAGGCGACGCCCGTCGATGCGCGCGCCGACTGCCTGGTGCGCGCGGCCGACCTGCTCGAAGCGCAGATGCACACGCTGATGGGCCTGATCGTGCGCGAAGCCGGCAAGTCGCTGCCGAACGCGATCGCCGAAATTCGCGAAGCCGTCGACTTCCTGCGCTACTACGCGGCGCAGATCCGCGACGAATTCTCGAACGACACGCACCGTCCGCTCGGCCCCGTGGTCTGTATCAGCCCGTGGAACTTCCCGCTCGCGATCTTCATGGGCCAGGTGGCCGCCGCGCTTGCGGCCGGCAACACGGTGCTCGCGAAGCCGGCCGAACAGACGCCGCTGATCGCCGCCCAGGCCGTGCGCCTGCTGCGCGAGGCCGGCGTGCCGGCCGGCGCGGTGCAGCTGCTGCCGGGCACCGGCGAGACCGTCGGCGCGGCGCTGGTCGCCGATCCGCGCACGCGCGCGGTGATGTTCACCGGCTCGACCGAAGTCGCGCGCCTGATCAACAAGACGCTGTCCGCGCGCCTCGACCCGGACGGCAAGCCGATTCCGCTGATCGCGGAAACGGGCGGCCAGAACGCGATGATCGTCGACTCGTCGGCGCTCGCGGAGCAGGTCGTCGCCGATGTGATGCAGTCGTCGTTCGACTCGGCCGGTCAACGGTGTTCGGCGCTGCGCGTTCTGTGTCTGCAGGACGACGTCGCGGACCGCACGCTGACGATGCTCAAGGGCGCGATGCACGAGCTGGCGCTCGGCAACCCGGACCGTCTGTCGACCGACGTCGGCCCGGTGATCGACGCCGAAGCGAAGCAGACGATCGACACGCACGTCGCGGCGATGAAGGAGAAGGGCCACGCGGTCACGCAGCTGCCGTCGCCGGAAGCCTGTGCGCACGGCACGTTCGTGCCGCCGACGCTGATCGAGATCGGCAGCATCGACGAATTGAAGCGTGAAGTGTTCGGCCCGGTGCTGCACGTCGTGCGCTATCGCCGCAGCCAGCTCGACAAGCTGCTCGAGCAGATCCGCGCGACGGGTTACGGCCTGACGCTCGGCATCCACACGCGGATCGACGAGACGATCGCGCACGTGATCTCGAACGCGCACGTCGGCAACATCTACGTGAACCGCAACGTGATCGGCGCGGTGGTCGGCGTGCAGCCGTTCGGCGGCGAAGGGCTGTCGGGCACGGGTCCGAAGGCAGGCGGCGCGCTGTACCTGCAGCGTCTGCTCGCGACGCGTCCGTCGGGCCTGCCGCGTTCGCTCGCGCAGACGCTGATCGCGGACGGCGCGGTTGACGGCGAACAGCGCAGCAACCCGGCGGCGGCGCTCACCGCGCTGCGCGACTGGCTGATCGAGCAGCGCGAGCCGGCGCTGGCCGCACGTTGCGACGGCTATCTGGCGCAGGTGCCGGCCGGTGCGACCGCGGTGCTGACCGGGCCGACGGGCGAGCGAAACACGTATACACTCGGCCCGCGCGGCACGGTGCTGTGTGTCGCGGCCACGCCGGGCGGCGCGCGCGCGCAGTTCGCGGCGGTGCTGGCGACGGGCAACCGCGCGCTGTTCGTCGGCGCGGCGGGCGAGGCGCTGGTCGCCGCGCTGCCGGCTGCGCTGAAGGCGCATGCGGCCGTGCGCAAGCAGGCCGACGCGCCGTTCGACGCGGTGCTGTTCGAAGGCGACAGCGACGAACTGCAGACGCTCGTGAAGGACGTCGCGCAGCGGCCGGGCCCGATCGTGTCGGTGCAGGGCGTGTCGGCGGGCGCGTTCGAGAACGGCGACGCGGAAGACTACGCGCTCGAGCGCCTGCTGACCGAGCGCTCGGTGAGCGTGAACACGGCCGCGGCGGGCGGCAATGCGAATTTGATGACGATCGGCTGACCATCCTTGCCGTTCGGATCAAACAAAGGAAGCGGCAAGGCGATCCCGAAGCCGCTCCATTTACCCTGGTACCAAGGAGATGCTATGCAACACACGATGAAAAAGCTGGCAGGCGCGACGTTCGTCGCCGTCATGTCGCTTGCGGGGACGGCCCATGCGGACGACGTGAAGATCGGTTACGCAGGGCCGATGACGGGCGCCCAGGCTCACTACGGCAAGGATATGCAGAACGGGATCGCGCTCGCGCTGGAAGACTTCAACGCGACGAACCCGAAGATCGGCGGCAAGGCAGTGAAGTTCGTGCTCGAGACGCAGGACGACCAGGCTGACCCGCGCACCGGCACGACGGTTGCGCAGAAGCTCGTCGACGACGGCATCAAGGGCATGCTCGGTCACTTCAACTCGGGCACGACGATTCCGGCCTCGCGCATCTACGCGAACGCCGGCATTCCGGAAATCGCGATGGCGACGGCGCCGGAATACACGCAGCAGGGTTACAAGACGACCTTCCGCATGATGACGTCCGACACGCAGCAGGGCTCGGTGGCGGGCACCTTCGCGGCGAAGGATCTCGGCATGAAGAAGATCGCGATCGTCGACGACCGCACGGCCTACGGCCAGGGTCTCGCCGACCAGTTCGAGAAGGCCGCGAAGGCCGGCGGCGCGACGATCGTCGACCGCGAATTCACGAACGACAAGGCCGTCGACTTCAAGGCGATCCTGACCAAGCTGAAGGCGGCGAAGCCGGATCTCGTCTACTACGGCGGCGCGGATTCGCAGGCAGCGCCGATGGTCAAGCAGATGAAGACGCTCGGCATCACCGCACCGCTGATGAGCGGCGAAATGGTGAAGACGCCGACCTTCCTGAAGATCGCGGGCAACGCGGCCGACGGCACGATCGCATCGCTGGCAGGCCTGCCGCTCGAGGAAATGCCGGGCGGCAAGACCTACGCCGACAAGTACAAGAAGCGCTTCGGCGAAGACGTGCAGACGTACTCGCCGTACGCGTACGACGGCGCGATGGCGATGCTCAACGCGATGAAGAAGGCCGATTCGACCGATCCGGCGAAGTACCTGCCGGTGCTCGCGAAGACCGACATGGCCGGCGTCACGTCGTCGCACGTCGCGTACGACGCGAAGGGCGACCTGAAGAACGGCGGCATCACGATGTACAAGGTCGAGAAGGGCGAGTGGAAGCCGCTGAAGAGCATCGGCGGCAAGTAAGCATGGCGTGAGTCGCCGGCGGCGTCGAAGGGCGCCGCGCCGGGCACCATGCAAAGAAGCCACCGGGCCGTCGGGTCCGGTGGCTTTTTCTTTGGCGTCGGCGGCGGGCTCGGCGCCCGTCAGGCCGGGTACGCGCGCTGCAGCAGCGCGGCGACGTCGAGCGCGTGCGGATCGAAGCCGCCCGCGATGCGGCCCCAGTCGGGCGCGGCAAGCCGCGTCGCGATGAACGCGTCGGCGACGGCCGCGGGCGCGTCGCGCCGCAGCAGGCAGGCCTGCGCGACGAGCGCGAGCCGCTGCGCGAACACGCGGGCCGACGCCTCGAGCGTATCGGCCGGTGCCGCGAGCATCGCGCGCAGCGCATCGAGCGCCGCGCGGATGCGCGGTTCGCCCGCGCCGAGGTCGGTCAGTTCGGCGAAGAGCGCCGCGGCCGCGTCGGGCTCGCGCGACACCGCGCGCAGCACGTCGAGGCACATCACGTTGCCGGAGCCTTCCCAGATCGAGTTGACCGGCGCTTCGCGGAACAGCCGCGCGATCGGACCGTCGTCGACGTAGCCGTTGCCGCCGAACACTTCCATCACCTCGCCGGTCAGCTCGACCGCGCGCTTGCACACCCAGAATTTCGCGGCGGGCGTGACGATCCGCTTCCACGCGCGTTCGCGCGGCGAGTCGTCGCGCTCGAACGCATCGGCGAGACGCATCGCGAGCGCGAGCGCGGCTTCGCTTTCGAGCGCGAGATCGGCGAGCACGGTGCGCATCAACGGCTGCTCGGCGAGCGCGCGGCCGAACGCGTGGCGCTGGCGCGTGTACGCGATCGCCTGCACGACGCCCTGGCGCAGCATCGCCGCGCTGCCGAGCACGCAGTTCAGCCGCGTGTGCGTGGCCATCTCGATGATGGTCGGAATGCCGCGGCCTTCGTCGCCGAGCATGATGCCCCAGGCGTCGTTCAACTCGATCTCGCTGCTCGAGTTGCTGCGGTTGCCGACCTTGTTCTTCAGCCGCTGGATCTCGACCGCGTTCTTCGTCCCGTCGGGCCGCCAGCGCGGCACGTAGAAGCACGACGGGCTGCCCGCTTCGGTGCGCGCGACGACCAGGTGCGCGTCGCACATCGGCGCGGAGAAAAACCACTTGTGGCCGCGCAGCCGGTATTCGCCGCCGCGTCCGCCCGCGCCGACGGCGCTCGCCAGCGTCGTGTTCGCGCGCACGTCGGAGCCGCCCTGTTTCTCGGTCATGCCCATGCCGAACCAGATCGAGCGCTTGTCGGCGACCGGCACGTCGCGCGGATCGTAGTCGTCGCTGTACAGCTTGTCGCGCAGCAGGTCCCACAGCGCGGGTTCCTTCTGCAGCACCGGAATCGCGGCCTGCGTCATGGTCGCCGGGCACAGCGTGCCGGCCTCGATCTGGCCGTGCAGGTAGAAGCCGGCCGCGGTCGCGGCCCAGCGGCCCGGGCGCGTATCGCGGAACGCGAGCGACACGAAGCCTTCGTTGCGGTACATGCCGAGCAGCGTGTGCCACGCCGGATGGAAGTCGACGCGGTCGATGCGCCGGCCGCGGCGGTCGAACGCGTTCAGTTCCGGCGTGTGGCGGTTCGCTTCGTGGGCGAGCTGCGCGGTGTCGGCGCTGCCGAGCCGCGCGCCGTACGCGTCGAGCTGCGGCACGGCCCAGCCGGCGCCCGCGCGGGCGATGGCCTCGCGCAGCGCGACGTCGGTGGCGAAGAGGTTATAGTCGACCAGTTCGTCGAACTGGTTCGTGACGGCATGGGTCGATTCGGTCATCGGGCTGTCTCCGGTCTCGTGCTTCGCGGTCTGCCGGTCAAACGCGTTTCCGCTGAATTTCAGAGTAGCAAATATGCCGCCGCGACATGTTCAGGTTCCGGCGCCGCCCGGCCAGCCGGCGGCGCAACCCGCGCCCGCGTTGCGCCGCCGGCCGCGCCAGTCGCGCGCGCAGGCCACGTCCGACGCGCTTCAGCAGGCCTTCGTTCAGCTTTTGCTCGAGCGTGGTTACGCGAAGGCGACGATCCGCGAAATCGCGGCCGTCGCGGGCGTGAGCGTCGGCACCTTCTACGAATACTTCGGCGACAAGCAGAGCCTCGCCGCGCTGTGCATCCACCGGCGCGTGCTGGCGCTGGCCGACCGGCTGCGCGAAGCGGCGCACGGGCTGCGCGGCATGCCGCGCGCCGCGCTCGCGGCCGCGCTCGTCGACCTGCAGGTCGATGCGATCGCCGCCGACGCCGCGTCGTGGAGCGCGTTCTTCGCGCTGGAGCGGCAGGTGTCGCCGCTCGCCGCATACCGCCGCCATTACGACGCGTATGTCGCGCTGTGGCGCGACGCGCTTGCGCAGTGCAGCGATCCGCCGCCGGCCGCGCGGCTCGACGGGATCGCGCGGATGGCGCATGCCGTCTGCTACGGCGGCGTGTCGCAGGCGCTGCTCACGCTCGGGCCGGCGCTCGACTTCGCCGCGTTGCGCGGCGAGTTGCAGGCCGTGCTGGCCGCCTATCTGGCGGCCGCGGGCGCGTGACGCGCGGCGCGGCCGTGCGGCCGAGCATCCGGCGCAAGCCCGCCGCGAGCGCGACCTGGGCCTAAGGGAAATGCCGGATGCGCATGCATTGCCGGCCACACGGCCTTGGCATCGAGCATTGCGGATGGCCGATCATGAGAAAAATGCATGGCCGCCATGACGAACTTTCGATTGTCCGCCCTTATTGGCTCGGGCTAAATCATGCGTCATGAGCCGGGCCGCGCGCGTCGCGCGGGCCGGTCCGAAGGACATCTGAAGGAGGAGTCATGCGAAGCGCCACCACGCCCCGCTCGAAACTGCCGGACGTCGGGACGACGATCTTCACGGTGATCGGCCAGCTCGCCGCGCAGCACGATGCGCTGAACCTGTCGCAGGGCGCGCCGAATTTTGCGCCCGATCCGGCGCTCGTCGAGGGCGTCGCGCGCGCGATGCGCGACGGCCACAACCAGTACGCGCCGATGGCCGGCGTCGCGTCGCTGCGCGAACGCCTCGCGGAGAAGACGGAGGCGCTGTACGGCACGCGCTACGACCCGGGCACCGAGATCACGGTGATCGCGAGCGCGAGCGAAGGGCTCTACGCGGCGATCAGCGCGCTCGTGCATCCGGGCGACGAAGTGATCTATTTCGAGCCGTCGTTCGACAGCTATGCGCCGATCGTGCGGTTGCAGGGCGCGACGCCGGTCGCGATCAAGCTGTCGCCCGAGCATTTCCGCGTGAACTGGGACGAAGTCGCCGCGGCGATCACGCCGCGCACGCGAATGATCATCGTTAACACGCCGCACAACCCGACCGCGACGGTGTTCTCTGCCGACGATCTCGAACGGCTCGCGCAGCTCACGCGCGATACCGACATCGTGGTCCTGTCGGACGAGGTCTACGAGCACGTGGTGTTCGACGGCGCGCAGCATCAGAGCGTCGCGCGTCACCGTGAGCTCGCCGGGCGCAGCGTGATCGTGTCGTCGTTCGGCAAGACGTTCCACGTGACGGGCTGGCGGGTCGGCCATTGCATCGCGCCGGCCGAACTGATGGACGAGATCCGCAAGGTGCACCAGTTCATGGTGTTCTCGGCCGATACGCCGATGCAGGTCGCGTTCGCGGAAATCCTCGCGCGGCCGGAAAGCTATCTCGGCCTGTCGGCGTTTTACCAGGCCAAGCGCGACCTGCTCGCGCGCGAGCTGGCCGGTTCGCGCTTCGAGCTGCTGCCGAGCGAAGGCTCGTTCTTCATGCTCGCGCGCTTCCGGCACTTCTCGGACGAACGCGACAGCGACTTCGTGTTGCGCCTGATCCGCGATGCGCGCGTCGCGACGATTCCGCTGTCGGCGTTCTACACCGACGGCACCGACGCGGGCGTGATCCGGCTCAGTTTCTCGAAGGACGACGCGACGCTGATCGAAGGCGCGCGGCGGTTGCGTTCGCTGTAATCGCGGGCGCGGCCCGCACCCCAAACAGGCGACGTGTACGTCGCACGGAAAGTCACCGCCGGAACCGGCGCACGTGCGACCGCACGGCGCCGGCCGACAAGCCAGGAGATCACGATGAAGCATGCAAATACCCTCAAGCTCGCGTTCGCCCTCGCGTGCGCGCTCGGTTCCGGCGCGGCGCTCGCCGACGGGCAGACGCTGCGTTTCGGCCTCGAGGCGCAATACCCGCCGTTCGAGTCGAAGGCGCCGAACGGCGATCTGCAGGGCTTCGACATCGACGTCGGCAACGCCGTCTGCCAGACCGCGAAGCTGTCGTGCAAGTGGGTCGAGACGTCGTTCGACGGGCTGATTCCCGCGCTGAAGGGCCGCAAGTTCGACGCGATCAACTCGGCGATGAACGCGACCGAACAGCGGCGCCAGGCGATCGACTTCACGACGATCATCTACCGCGTGCCGACGCAGTTGATCGCGCGCACCGGCAGCGGCCTGCTGCCGACGCCGGAATCGCTGAAGGGCAAGCGCGTCGGCGTGCTGCAGGCATCGATCCAGGAAACCTACGCGAAGGCGCACTGGGAGCCGGCCGGCGTGTCGGTTGTCGCGTACCAGGATCAGAACCAGGTGTATGCGGATCTCGTGGCGGGCCGTCTCGACGCAACGCTGGTGCTCGCGCCGGCCGGCCAGCGCGGCTTCCTGTCGCGCCCGGACGGCAAGGGTTTCGCGTTCGTCGGCCAGCCGGTGCGCGACGACCGGATTCTCGGCAGCGGGATCGCGTTCGGCCTGCGCAAGGGCGACGACGCGCTGAAGGCGAAACTCGATTCCGCGATCGACAAGCTGAAGGCGGACGGCACGGTGAAGTCGCTCGGCCAGAAGTACTTCGGCGATATCGACATCTCCACCAAGTAAGCGGACGCGCACGATGCAGAGCCTGGATACGGGCGGAGAGCCCGGCGGCGACGGTGCGGCGATGCCGGCGGACGTCGCACTCGAGGCGGCGCTCGTCGCCGCACTGGGCGACACGCTGGTCACGCGGGCGGCCGAGATCGATCCGCGCTACTTCACCGCGTACAACGAGCCGGCCGGTGTGCGGCCGCGCGCGCTGGTGCGGCCGCGCAGCGTCGACGACGTGTCGCGCACGCTCGCGCTGTGCACGCGGCTCGGGCAGCCGGTCGTGCCGCAGGGCGGCCTCACCGGGCTCGCGCGCGGCGCGGTCGCGCTGGGCGGCGAGATCGTGCTGTCGATGGAGCGTTTCGCGGGCGTCGAGGCAATCGACGCGGCGGCGGGCACGATGACGGTGCGCGCCGGGACGCCGTTGCAGACGGTGCAGGAGGCCGCGGACGCGGCGGGCTTCACGTTCGGCGTCGATCTCGGCGCACGCGGTTCGTGCCAGATCGGCGGCATGCTCGCGACCAACGCGGGCGGCACGCGCGCGATCCGCTACGGCATGATGCGCGAGCAGGTGCTCGGACTCGAGGCCGTGCTCGCCGACGGCACCGTCGTGTCGTCGATGAACCGGATGCTGAAGAACAACGCGGGCTACGACCTGAAGCAGCTGTTCATCGGCAGCGAAGGCACGCTCGGCGTCGTCACGCGCGCCGTGTTGCGGCTGCATCCGAAGCTCGCCGCGCCGGCCACCGCGCTCTGCCGCGTGCATGGCTACGACGCCGTCGTCGGGTTGTGGAACCGCCTGCGCGCACTGCCCGAGATCGTCAGTTTCGAAGCGATGTGGCCGGCCTTCTACGACTACGTCGCGGGCCGCACGCCCGGCGTCGTCGCGCCGTTCGCGGGCGACGGCGGCTTCGCGGTGCTGATCGAGTGCGCGACGAGCGCACCGGGCGGCGATGCGCGCCAGGCGCTGGAAACCGGCCTGGCGGATGCGATCGAGGCGGGGCTGGTCGACGATGCGGCGCTTGCGACGTCCGAGCGGCAGGTGCGCGACCTGTGGACGTTGCGCGAGGGCCTTGCGATCGATGCGCTGCCGCATCTGGTGAACTTCGACGTGAGCCTGCCGACGGGCGAGCTCGGCCGGTTCGCAGAACGCTGCGAGGCGGCGTTGCGTGCGGTGTGGCCCGACATCGTGTGCCTGTTCTTCGGCCACGTCGGCGACGGCAACGTGCATATCGGCGTATCGCTCGCCGGCATGCGCGACGCGGACGCCGATGCGATCGATCGCTGCGTCTACGCGGTCGTTCGGGATATGGACGGCTCGGTGTCGGCGGAGCACGGCATCGGCATGCTCAAGCGCGCCTATCTCGCGCACACGCGCAGCGAAGCGGAAATCGGCTTGATGCGGCGCCTGAAGGCCGCGCTCGATCCCGCCGGCGTGCTCAATCCCGGCAAGGTGCTTTGATCGATCGGCGCGAGCCGAGGCGGGCGCGTCAGCCGTCGACCCAGCGCAGCGCGCCGATCTTCAGGTGTTCGACGACGCTGCGCGCCCAGTCGAGCTCCGCGTTGAGCAGCACGAGCGCATGTTCGTTCTGCAACAGGAACAGGCGCGGCACCTGGTCGTTCTGCGCGGCGTTGCGCAGCGACTCGAGACGTTCGCGTTCGGTGTCGAGCGCGGCGATGCGGCGCTCGAGTTGCTGGCGCGCATCGTCGGCGTCGAGCAGCGGCAGGAATGCGAGGCCGGCGCCGAATGCCGGAAACTCGCGCGCGGGCTCCGCGAGCAGCGCATGCAGCCACGCCTGCCCGGCCGTATGCCCGGCTTCGGTCAGCGTGTACAGCGTGCGTTCGGGAAACGCGCCGTCGCGCTCGGTGTCGTGCACGGCGATCAGCCCGTCGCGCAGCAGCCGGTCGATCGTCTGGTAGAGGCTCGTGCGCTGCCGCACGTTGACGACTTCGTCATAGCCGCGCGCCTTCAACTGCTGGAGCATTCCGTAGGGATGCATCGGCGTTTCGGTGAGCGTCGCGAGGACCGCGAGCGCGAGCGGAGACGGGCGGCTTGTTGCCATGAATAGTTCGGTTACTTCTAGTGAGAATATAACTAGTATCGACTAGACTATCATATTCCACAAGGGTTTCAGCCGAGGTGTGAGCGCTTCGCGGCCGGCGCGACGGTTTCCATCGTCGTGAGACCGTGAACGATGCCGCAGTCCTCGACCGAATGTTCGCCGACGCACTGGCGGCGCAATTCGGTGAGCTGATCGCGCAGATGCGTCAGTTCGGCGAGGCGCGCGTCGACGTGGCCGATGTGCTCGTCGAGCAGCGCGTTGACCGAATCGCACGGGTCGGCCGGCGTGTCGGTGAGCTGCAGCAGCGCGCGGATTTCGTCGTGCGCCATGTCGAGCGCGCGGCAGTTGCGGATGAAGCGCAGCCGCTCGACGTGCACGTCGGTGTAGTTGCGGTAGTTCGAATCGGTGCGCTCGGCGTCCGGCATCAACCCCTCCTTCTCGTAGAAGCGGATCGTTTCGGGCGTGCAGCGGGCCGCCTTGGCCAGTTCGCCGATCTTCATGGCTTTCTCCGTTGTAAGGGTTGACCTTGTAGTGGCTTCAGGGTGTTAACTCTACACCGTCAAGCCATAGAGGAGGTTGTCATGACCGACGCCCAGCGTACCCCCGACCCACGACACCGCCATGCCGGCGGCGCCGATGCGTGCTGCGCCGACGCGCGCGACACGCAGGCGGCGACCGTTGCCGACGCGGCGCCGGCGGCCGGCGAGCACGCGCATGGCGACGCGGCGGCGCACCGCGCGCAGCCGCATGCATGCGGCCACGATCATGAGCACGATCACGCATCCGCGCGCGGGACGGCGCACGCCCACGCGGCGCATGACCATGCCGGTCACGACCACGACCACGACCACGACCACGACCACGCGGCCGGCGCCTGCTGCGCGCCGGCCGCGCTGACGCTCGCGCCGCTGCCGGTCGCGCGGGCGACCGCGTCGGGTCACGTCCGCTCCGCGTTCCGGATCATGCAGATGGACTGCCCGACCGAGGAAACGCTGATTCGCAAGAAGCTCGGCGGAATGCAGCAGGTCTCGGCGCTCGAATTCAACCTGATGCAGCGGATGCTGACCGTCGAACACGTGCCCGGTGCGCAGCCGGCGATCGAAAGCGCGATCCGCACGCTCGGGATGACGCCGGAAGCCGCGTCGGCCGACGCACCGGCAGCCCCCGTCGCGCCGCCGCCCGCGAAGCCGTGGTGGCCGCTCGCGCTGGCCGGCGTCGCCGCGATCGCGTCCGAGGCCGTGAGTTGGGCCGGCCTGCCGGTGTGGCTGTCGGCGGTGCTGGCGCTCGCGGCGGTGCTCGCGTGCGGGCTGACCACTTACAAGAAAGGCTGGATCGCGATCCGCAACGGCAACCTGAACATCAACGCGCTGATGAGCATCGCGGTGACGGGCGCGATGGCGATCGGCCAGTGGCCGGAAGCCGCGATGGTGATGGTGCTGTTCACGATCGCCGAGCTGATCGAGGCGAAGTCGCTCGATCGCGCGCGCAACGCGATCCAGGGTCTGATGCAGCTCGCGCCCGACACCGCGACCGTGCAGGACGCCGACGGCACGTGGCGCACGATCGAGGCCGCGCAGGTCGCGCTCGGCGCGATCGTGCGCGTGAAGCCGGGCGAGCGGATCGGGCTGGACGGCGAAGTGGTCGCGGGCCGCTCGACGGTGAACCAGGCGCCGATCACCGGCGAGAGCTTGCCGGTCGACAAGACGTCCGGCGACGCGGTGTACGCGGGCACGATCAACGAAGCGGGTTCGTTCGACTATCGCGTGACGGCGGTGGCCGCCAACTCGACGCTCGCGCGGATCATCCACGCGGTCGAGGAAGCGCAGGGCGCGAAGGCGCCGACGCAGCGCTTCGTCGACCAGTTCGCGCGCGTCTATACGCCGATCGTGTTCGCGGTCGCGCTGCTGGTCGCGGTGGCGCCGCCGCTCGTCATGGGCGGCGCGTGGCACGACTGGATCTACCGTGCGCTGGTGCTGCTCGTGATCGCGTGCCCGTGCGCGCTGGTGATCTCGACACCGGTGACGATCGTGTCGGGGCTCGCGGCCGCGGCACGGCGCGGGATTCTCGTGAAGGGCGGCGTATATCTCGAAGAAGGCCGCAAGCTCGCGTGGCTCGCGCTCGACAAGACCGGCACGATCACGCACGGCAAGCCGGTGCAGACCGATTTCGACCCGCATGCGACGGACGTCGACGCGGCGCGCGTGCGTCACCTCGGCGCGAGCCTCGCGGCGCGCTCCGATCACCCCGTGTCGCAGGCGATCGCCGCCGCGGCCCGCGACGCACAGACGGCAGCGTTCGCCGATGTAGAGGACTTCGAAGCACTCGTCGGGCGCGGCGTGCGCGGCACGATCGACGGCACGCGCTACTGGCTCGGCAACCACCGCCTCGTCGAGGAGCTCGAACGCTGCTCGCCGGCGCTGGAGGCGAAGCTCGACGCGCTCGAGCGGCAGGGCAAGAGCGTCGTGATGCTGGTCGACGACACGCGCGTGCTCGGCATCTTCGCGGTGGCCGACACGATCAAGGACACCAGCCGCGCGGCGATCGCCGACCTGCACGCGCTCGGCATCCGCACCGCGATGCTGACCGGCGACAACCCGCACACCGCGCAGGCGATTGCGCGGCAGGCCGGTATCGACGATGCGCGCGGCAACCAGTTGCCCGAGGACAAGCTTGCGGCGGTCGAGGAACTGTCGGCGGGCGGTGCGGGCGCGGTCGGGATGGTCGGCGACGGCATCAACGACGCACCGGCGCTCGCGCGCGCCGACATCGGCTTCGCGATGGGCGCGATGGGCACCGACACGGCGATCGAGACGGCCGACGTCGCGCTGATGGACGACGACCTGCGCAAGATCCCCGCGTTCGTGCGGCTGTCGCGCGCGACGCACCGCGTGCTGGTGCAGAACATCGGCTTCGCGCTCGGCGTGAAGATCGTGTTCCTCGGCCTCACGGTCGCGGGGCTCGGCACGATGTGGATGGCCGTGTTCGCCGATGCGGGCGCGAGCCTGATCGTCGTCGGCAACGGGCTGCGGCTGCTGTCGAAGACAGGTGTGTTCGACGGCGCGACGGCGAAGCGATGAGGAGCGGGCGATGAGCTTTCTGAAGCGGATCCTGGGCGGCCACGGCGGAGGTGGCCACGGCAGCGGCGGGCATCACGGCGGGCAGCAACGCGGCGGTCCCAGCGGCCACGACGCACGCGGCCGCGACCGGAACGGATGGGGCTGGCAGCCGTCGGCCGACGCGCAGGGCGGTCCGGGCGGCAACGTGCCGCTGCGCCAGCTCGCGTGCGCAGGCTGCGGCGCGATCAACGCCGCGGATGCGCGATTCTGCGCGCAGTGCGGCGTATCGCAGCGCGGCAAGGCGTGCAGCCGGTGCCACGCGGCGCTGGCCGCCGACGCGCGCTTCTGCCCTGGCTGCGGGACGCAGGCCGGGTAAGGCGCGATCGCCGGCCGTGCTGCCGGCGTGACGGCCGATCCCCAAGACGGCACGGCGTGCGGGCTCGGAACCCCCGCGCCACGCAACACCGCTCAACGCAGCGGCAAATGAATCTCGGTGCGCAGGTCGGCCGGCGCCGCATCCATCGGCGTATTCAGATACAGCTCGAACGGCGGCGCATCGGCGGCTTCGCGGCCCGAGTGCCGCAGCCAGTCGCCGTACAGCCACTGGTAGGCCGTCTTCAGGTCCGCATACGGCCCCGTGTGCAGCAACACCGCGTACTCGCCGCCGGCAACCGCGATGCGCTCCACGGGCGGCGTCGGCTCGACGTCCGGCGCGCCGTCGGCCGGCACGAAGCACGCCTTCGCGCGCAACTGCGCCTCGGGCGTCGTATCCGGATCGTCGTAGAAGATCCCGATCATCCGCGCGCCGGGGCCGATCAGCCCGTGCCGCCCGGCCCACGCGCCGATCTGCCCGAACGCGTCGCCGACCTTCAGGTACGCGCCCGTATGCGGCACCGCATAACCGCGCAGTTCCGGCAGCCGCCGGATCTCGACTTCCTGCTTGAACATGTCTTCCTCTCCTCGCTGTAACGGATAGATCGGCCGGTGGACCCCGGCGAGCCGGTGCTGCGCGGGCGGCACGCCGTAAGCATCGCGAAATGCGCGGGCGAACGCGTGCGTCGAGCCGTAGCCGGCGCGCCGCGCGATCGCGTCGAGCGGCAGCGCGGTGCACACGAGATCCTCGGACGCGCGCACGATCCGCATCCGCCGCACCGTCAGCACGATCGACTCGCCGTACAGCGCGCGATATACGCGCTGCCAGTGATACGGCGACAGGCACGCGATTTCGGCGAGCCGGTTCAGGTCGAGCGTGTCGTCGAGGTGCGCGAGGATGTAGTCGTGAACGCGCGCGATGCGTGCCGCATAGCGGGTCCAGGCGGGCGTTTCGGCTTTCGTGTCGACGGTCATGCGTGCATCCCGGGCAAGAGTCGACGTCACGGTAGCACGCCGCCGATTGATAAATCTTGCGGAAATGCGTAGGGCAAAGAATTCCGGCCCTTTTTATTTTGGCGAAATTGGGTCTCGTTCCCGTCGATCTATGTCTAAAGTTAAAGACGGTGAAATCGGGTGATCGCGTCATTTTTCTCGGGTAAGTTGCTCGGACGGCAACGCACGGTTTTCGGAGTACGCAGGTAGTTCGTCGATGTTCAATCGCAACGCCACGTTTTCGGGAGAAGAAGAAATGGATGCTTCCAGCTTCATCACGTCGCTGCAGACCACGCTAGGCGGATACCTGCCCAAGATCGCCGGCGCGATCGGCATCCTGGTGATCGGCTGGCTGATCGCCGTGGCGGTGCGGGCCGGCGCGCTCCGGCTGCTCAACGCGCTGAAGGTCGATCAGCGGATCAACGAAAGCACCGGCCAGGGCGCGTGCGTCGAGCGGATCATCGCCGGCGGGCTGTTCTGGCTCGTGCTGCTCGTCACCGCGGTGGGCATCTTCAACGTGCTCAACCTCTACGCGGTCTCCAATCCGTTCTCGCTGCTCGTCACGCACATCGTCAACTACCTGCCGAACCTGATCGGCGGCGCGGCGCTGACGCTGATCGCGTGGCTGATCGCATCGCTGCTGCGCAGCCTCGCGAACCGCGCGCTGAAGGCGAGCAAGGTCGACGACAAGCTGTCCGAAAGCGCGGGCATGCAGCCGATGAGCGGCTATCTCGGCGACGTGCTGTTCTGGCTCGTGATCCTGATGTTCCTGCCGGCGATTCTCGCGTCGTTCGCGCTGTCCGGCCTGCTGTCGCCGGTGCAGGGGATGGTCGACAAGCTGCTCGCGATCGTGCCGAACCTGTTCGCGGCCGCGGTGATCGGCTTCGTCGGCTGGATCGTCGCGCGCGTGCTGCGCGGTCTCGTGACGAACCTGCTCGTCGCCGCCGGCGCCGACCGCCTCACGCAAGGCCTCGACAGCCCGACGCCGGTGCGCGTGTCGAGCCTGATCGGCACCATCGTCTACGTGTTCGTGTTCGTGCCGACGCTGATCTCCGCGCTCGACGCGCTGAAGATCGACGCGATCTCGATCCCGGCCACCAACATGCTGAACCAGTTCCTCGGCGCGGTGCCGGACATCGTCGCGGCGATCGTGATCGTGCTCGTCACGTTCTACTTCGCGCGCTTCGTCGCGTCGCTCGCGCAGAAGCTGCTGGAGGCCGCCGGCGTCGACGGGCTGCCGGCCGTGCTCGGCGTCGAGCGCGTGTTTTCGGGGATCCTGCAGCCGTCGGTGCTGGTCGCGCGGCTGATCGTGTTCTTCGCGATGCTGTTCGCGTCGGTCGAGGCCGCGAACCGGCTCGGTTTCACGCAGGTGCGCGACGTCGTCACGCTGTTCATCGAATTCGGCGGCCACGTGCTGATGGGCGGCGTGATCCTCGTGATCGGCGTGTGGCTCGCGGGCCTCGCGCGCCGCGTGATCGAGCAGGCCGACCGCGAGCACAGCGTGCTGTTCGCGCGGATCGCGCAATTCGCGATCCTCGGCCTGGTATTCGCGATGGGGCTGCGCGCGATGGGCATCGCCAACGAGATCGTGCAGCTCGCGTTCGGCCTCGTGCTCGGCGCGATCGCGGTGGCGGTCGCGCTGTCGTTCGGCCTCGGCGGCCGCGAAGCCGCCGGCAAGCTGCTCGACCGCTGGTTCAACCAGCGCGGCGGCGGCCCGTCGGGCCAGTAAGCGTCGGCCGCCCGGCCGCCTCGTGCGGCCGGACGGCGCGCGCGGGACGACCGCGACGCGCGGCCGGCGTTGCCGTCAGCGAAACGTCAGCCGTCATCTTTGCCGAATTTCGATAACACGTCGTTTAATGACTCTCTAGCATCGATTCTCAGTCGCGCGGGCCTGGCAGGCCGGCGCCTTTCAGGAGAATCCGATGAAAGCAGAGTCGAATGGCCGGCCCGTCGCCGGCGCCAAGTCGTCCGGCCAGCCCGCGCTGCAGCAGACGCTCGGGACCTGGCAACTGTGGGGCATCGCGGTCGGCCTCGTGATTTCAGGCGAATACTTCGGCTGGAGCTACGGCTGGGCGAGTGCGGGCACGCTGGGTTTCGTCGTCACCGCGCTGTTCGTCGCGGCGATGTACACCACCTTCATCTTCAGCTTCACCGAGCTGACGACGTCGATCCCGCACGCGGGCGGCCCGTTCGCGTATGCGCGCCGCGCGTTCGGCCCGGCGGGCGGCTATCTCGCCGGCGCGGCAACGCTCGTCGAATTCGTGTTCGCGCCCCCCGCGATCGCGCTCGCGATCGGCGCGTACCTGCACGTGCAGTTTCCGGGGCTCGAACCGAAACACGCGGCGATGGGCGCGTATCTCGTGTTCATGGCGCTGAACATCGTGGGCGTGCAGATCGCCGCGACGTTCGAGCTGGTCGTCACGCTGTTCGCGATCTTCGAGCTGCTGGTGTTCATGGGCGTGGTGTCGCCGGGCTTCGCGTGGAGCAACTTCATGAAGGGCGGCTGGTCGGGCGCCGATCATTTCAGCGTCGGCGCATTCCACGGCATGTTCGCGGCGATCCCGTTCGCGATCTGGTTCTTCCTCGCGATCGAAGGCGTCGCGATGGCCGCCGAGGAGGCGAAGAACCCGAAGCGCTCGATCCCGATCGCCTACGTGGCTGGCATCCTGACGCTCGTCGCGCTGGCCATCGGCGTGATGGTGTTCGCCGGCGGCGCGGGCGACTGGACCAAGCTCGCGAACATCAACGACCCGCTGCCGCAGGCGATGAAGTACATCGTCGGCGCGAACAGCGGCTGGATGCACATGCTCGTGTGGCTCGGGCTGTTCGGGCTCGTCGCGTCGTTCCACGGGATCATCCTCGGCTATTCGCGCCAGATCTTCGCGCTGGCCCGCGAAGGCTACCTGCCGGAATGGCTCGGCAAGGTGCATCCGCGCTTCAAGACCCCGCATCGCGCGATCCTCGCGGGCGGCGTGGTCGGCATCGCGGCGATCTACAGCGACGAGCTGATCCAGTTCGGCGGCCAGACGCTCACCGCCAACATCGTGACGATGTCGGTGTTCGGCGCGATCGTGATGTATATCGTAAGCATGGCGGCGCTGTTCAAGCTGCGCCGTTCGCAGCCGAACATGGCGCGGCCGTTCCGCGCGCCGCTGTACCCGTTCTTCCCGGCATTCGCGATCGTTGCGGCCCTGATTTGCCTCGCGACGATGGTGTACTTCAACGGGCTGGTGGCGATGGTGTTCGTCGCGTTCCTCGCGCTCGGCTACGCGTACTTCCTCGCGACCCGTTCGCAGCGCGCGAGCGCGCCGGCCGACGTGCTGCTGGAGGAATGACGATGACGAACCCGAACGGCCGCTGGTGACGGCATCCGGCGCGCCCCGTCGAACGGGCGCGCCGTCGGCGTTTCGCAAGGCAAGGACTGGCAAGGAGATTCGAACGATGTCCTACACGGAGACGATCGGCCCGCGTACGTACCGCTTCGCGGACCTGAAGACGCTGCTCGCGAAGGCGAGCCCGCTGCGCTCCGGCGACCAGCTCGCCGGCGTCGCGGCGGCGAGCGAGGAGGAGCGCGTCGCCGCGAAGATCGCGCTCGCGGGCGTGCCGCTGAAGGCGTTCCTGAACGAGGCGGTGATTCCGTACGAACACGACGAGGTCACGCGCCTGATCCTCGACGATCACGACGCGGCCGCGTTCGCGGAAATCTCGCACCTTACCGTCGGCGACTTCCGCAACTGGCTGCTGTCGCCCACGGCCGACGGCGCCGCGCTCGAACGGATCGCGCCGGGCCTCACGCCCGAAATGGTCGCGGCCGTGTCGAAGCTGATGCGCAACCAGGACCTGATCGCGGCCGCGCGCAAGCGCCGCGTCGTCACGCGCTTTCGCAACACGGTCGGGCTGCCGGGCCGGATGTCGGTGCGGCTGCAGCCGAACCATCCGACCGACGACGTGAAGGGCATCGCCGCGTCGATGCTCGACGGGCTGATGTACGGCTGCGGCGACGCGATGATCGGCATCAACCCGGCGACCGACAGCCTCGCGGCGATCGTGAAGCTGCTCGCGATGATCGACGGATTCCGCGAGCGCTACGGCGTGCCGACGCAATCGTGCGTGCTCACCCACGTGACCAACACGATCGCGGCGATCGAGAAGGGCGCGCCGGTCGACCTGGTGTTCCAGTCGATCGCGGGCACCGAGAAGGCGAACGCGAGCTTCGGGATCTCGCTCGCGCTGCTCGGCGAGGCGCACGAGGCCGCGTTGTCGCTCCGGCGCGGCACCGTCGGCAACAACCTGATGTATTTCGAGACGGGCCAGGGCAGCGCGCTGTCGGCGAACGCGCATTTCGGCGTCGACCAGCAGACCTGCGAGGTGCGCGCGTATGCGGTCGCGCGCAAGTTCGATCCGTTCCTCGTGAACACGGTGGTCGGCTTCATCGGGCCGGAATATCTGTACGACGGCAAGCAGATCATTCGCGCGGGGCTCGAGGATCACTTCTGCGGCAAGCTGCTCGGCGTGCCGATGGGCTGCGACATCTGCTACACGAATCACGCGGAAGCCGACCAGGACGACATGGACACGCTGCTGACGCTGCTGGGCGCCGCCGGCATCAACTTCATCATGGGGATTCCGGGCGCGGACGACGTGATGCTGAACTACCAGAGCACGTCGTTTCACGACCAGCTCTACGTGCGCGAGGTGCTCGGCCTGCGCCGCGCGCCCGAGTTCGAGGAATGGCTGGAGACGATGGAGATCGCCGACGCGCACGGCGCGCTGCGCGCCGCGAACGCGCGCGTGCCGCTGCTCGCGGGCGCGAACGACTGGATGGGGAGTTCGGCATGAGCGACGCCGTCGAAAAGAATCCGTGGGCGCAGCTGAAGTCGTTCACGAACGCGCGGATCGCGCTCGGCCGTGCGGGCAGCAGCCTGCCGACCGCGCCGCTGCTCGCGTTCAACCTGTCGCACGCGCAGGCGCGCGACGCCGTGCACCAGCCGCTCGACGCGGACGCGCTGCGCCGCGAGATCGACGCGGCCGGCTTCGCGACGCTCGGCGTGCAGAGCGCGGCGCCCGATCGCCAGCATTACCTGCGCCGGCCCGATCTCGGCCGCAAGCTGTCCGACGACGGACGCGCGCTGCTGGCCGGCTACGGCGCGGCGCTCGACGATGCGCCGGACGTCGTGTTCGTGGTGGGCGACGGGCTGTCGGCCTTCGCGGCCGCGAAGCAGGCGCTGCCGTTGCTGCAGGCGATGCGGCCGCGCCTCGACGCCGACGGCTGGCGGGTCGGCCCGGTGGTGGTCGCGACGCAGGCGCGCGTCGCGCTCGGCGACGAGATCGGCGAGCTGCTGCGCGCGCAGGTCGTCGCGATGCTGATCGGCGAACGGCCGGGGCTCAGTTCGCCGGACAGCCTCGGCGTGTACCTGACCTGGGCGCCGAAGGTCGGCTGCCACGACGCGCTGCGCAACTGCATCTCGAACGTGCGCCCCGAAGGGCTGCCGCATGCCGCCGCCGCGCACAAGCTGCATTACCTGATGACGCATGCGCGCAGGCTCAAGCTGACGGGCGTCGGCCTGAAGGACGACAGCGATGCGTTGTTGCCGCAGGGGGAAGCGGAGCGGATCGGCGCGGTGTGACGGGGCGCCCCGTCTACTTGAACAACCGCTCGCACAGGAAATCGACGAACACGCGCAGCTTCGGCGACAACTGCCGGCTCGACGGCCACACGATCGAGAACTGCCCCGGCGCGATCCGGTAGTCGTCGAGCACGGTGACGAGCGCGCCGGTGTCCAGCGCGTCGCGCGCGAGGAAGTCGGGCATGTAGCCGATGCCGAGCCCCGCCATCACCGCGCCGCGCAGCGCCTCCATGTTGTTGCAGGTCATCGCGGTGCGCAGCTTCAGCGGCGTGCCGTCGTCGGCGGCGAGCGCCCAGTCCTGCAGCTTGCCGGTGGTCGGGAAACAGTAGCGCACGCAATCGTGCGTTTCGAGATCGTGCGGCGCCCGCGGCAGGCCGGCCCGCGCGAGATACGCGGGCGTCGCGCACAGCACGAACGCGAATGGGCCGAGCCGCCGCGACATCAGGCTCGAATCCGACAGCGGACCGCTGCGGATCACCGCGTCGAAGCCGCCTTCGACGACGTCTACCATCCGGTCGTTGAAATCCAGGTCGAGCTCGACGTCCGGATAGCGCTGCCTGAATTCGGGCAGCACCGGCAGCAGGAACCGGTAGCCGATCACCGGCAGGCTCACGCGCAGCTTGCCGCGCGGGCGCTGCGCGGAGGCCGTCACGGTCGCCTCCGCATCACGAAAATCCTCGAGGATCCGCTGGCAGCGTTCGTAGAAATGGCGCCCTTCGTCGGTCAGCGTGACGCGCCGCGTCGTGCGGTTGAACAGGCGCACGCCGAGCGACTGCTCGAGCCGCGCGATCGTCTTGCCGACGGCGGAGGCCGAGATGCCGAGCGCGCGGCCGGCCGCGACGAAGCTGAGCGCTTCGGCGGTGCGGACGAAGGCGGCGATGCCGTTCAGGTTTTCCATCGACGTAGGCGGGCGCGCGGGCGCGAAGCGGTGAATTGAAGAATTTTAGTCCGCTATATGCGGAGCTTCACATCGTTTTTCGACGATTGAATCGAAATTATCCTTGATCGCGCTTGAGGCGCATCCGCGCCGGCTTTTCGAGGAGCGATGATGGATCACCCGTTTTCAGCCGCTACAGCCACGTCGGCGCGCCGGCGCGCGTGGGTGCTGGCCGCCGTCTGCATGGCGGCCGTCGCGCTGCCGCTGTCGTTTTCGGGCGGCGCGGTCGCGACACCCGCGATCGGCCGCGACCTGCACGGCGGCCCGGTCGCGATGAACTGGATCACCAACGCGTTCATGCTCGCGTTCGGCAGTTTCCTGATGGCGGCGGGCGCGCTGGCCGACCAGTTCGGCCGCAAGCGCGTGTTCGCGATCGGCGTCGGCGGCTTCACGCTGATGTCGGTGGCGCTCGCGTTCGCGCCGTCGATGCTCGCCGTCGACCTGCTGCGCGCCGCGCAGGGGCTCGCGGCGGCCGCGGCGCTCGCGGGCGGCACGGCCGCGTTCGCGCAGGAGTTCGACGGCGCGGCGCGCACGCGCGCGTTCAGCCTGCTCGGCACGACGTTCGGGATCGGGCTCGCGTTCGGGCCCGTGCTCGCCGGCGGCCTGATCGCGCATTTCGGCTGGCGCGCGATCTTCGTCACGGGCGCGGCGGCAGGCGCGTTGTCGCTCGCGTTCGGGCTGCCGCGCATGCACGAGTCGCGCGATCCGCACGCGACCGGGCTCGACTGGCCCGGCACGGCCGCGTTCACCGCCGCGCTCACGCTGTTCACGTTCGGCGTGATCGAGGCGCCCGCGCGCGGCTGGACGCATCCGCTCGTCGTCGCGCTGCTGGCGGCCGCGGCGCTGGGCGCGTGCGCGTTCGTCGCGATCGAGACGCGCGTCGCGCGGCCGATGCTCGACCTGTCGCTGTTCCGGATTCCGCGCTTCGTCGGCGTGCAGGTGCTGCCGGTGTCGACCTGCTGCTGCTACATCGTGTTGCTCGTCGTGTTGCCGCTGCGCTTCATCGGCGTCGACGGCTTCAGCGAAATCGGTGCGGGCTGGCTGATGCTCGCGATCTCCGCGCCGATGCTCGTCGTGCCGCTCGTCGCGGCGACGCTCACGCGCTGGCTGTCGGCCGGCGTGATCTCGGGGCTCGGGCTCCTGCTCGCGGCGGCGGGCCTCGTGTGGCTGGACGTCGCGCTGCGCGGCGGCGCGGGGCCGGCGGCGATCGCGCCGATGCTCGCGATCGGCGTCGGGGCCGGCATGCCGTGGGGGCTGATGGACGGGCTGTCGGTCAGCGTCGTGCCGAAGGAGCGCGCGGGGATGGCGACCGGAATTTTCAGCACGACGCGCGTGGCGGGCGAGGGGATCGCGCTCGCGATCGCCGGCGCGGTGCTGGCGACGCTCGCGCACGCCGATTTGCGGCAGGCGTCGGGCGCGTCCGACGCGGCGTTGCGCGCGGCCGCGCGGCTCGCCACCGGCGATCTCGCCGGCGCGGCGGCCGTGTTGCCGGGCGTCGGGCGTACGGCGCTGCTCGCGAGCTATACGCACGCGTTCGATCGGCTGCTGATCGGGCTCGCGGTCGTCACGGTGCTGTGTGCGGTGGTGGTGTTCGCGTTTCTGGGTGCACGGCCCGGGGCGACCGAAGCGCGCGGCGACGACGGTGAACATGCGCATCCCGACGCGCCGGCGCGCGGCCGAACCGGACCGGCTTGCGCGGAGGCAAGCGGGCGGTGAGCGGGGCGTCGCCGGGGGCGCGCGGGTCGACGACGACATGGCGCCGCGCCTCACGCCAGCACGAGCGGCGGCAATCCCGCATCGGCCCGCGCCTGCGCGCTTTCCACCTCGACGACCACATAGCGCAGCGCATCGGGCCACAGGTGCGCGCGACTGCCGGCGTCTTCATCGATCGCCGCGCGCCCTTGCACGAGCCACGTCGTCTGCCGGACGAAATCGACGAACAGCAGCGCGATCGCCGGATTCACGAGCAGGTTGCCGATCGTGTTGAACAGGTTGTTGCCCGCGAAATCGGGCAGCACGAGCGTACGGCGATCGGGCAGGTCGACGAGCGGGGCGAACGAGCCGTCCGCGCGCGGCTGCCGGCCGCGATACGAGCAGTCGCCGTCGCCCGCCGCGTTCGCGGTCGCGACGATCAGGAAAGCCTGTTCGTGGATGAACGCGACGGCATCGTCGCCGAGGGGGCGCGGGTCGTTCATGGTTCGGGCGGCGCGTGGCCGGTGCGTGCGGATCCGCGTTCCGCACGCAAGCGACATGCCACGCTGTGCGCGAGGCGCGCGGCGATGCGTGCGCGTGCGCGCTGTGGAAAATCAGAACACCCGCCGCGCCGCCTGTGCCGTCGCGGTGTTCAGATTCGGCACACTCGTTTTCCGTGCGCCGGCACCGCCCGCGGCGGGCGGCCGGACGCACCGCTCCTGTTCCGTTTTCGGCCGGTTTGGCACGCATGTTGCGTAAACCGTGCAGCGCGATCCAACCGGCGCTGCATTCACACAAGCACGATGAACAGGAGACATGTATGAACCCGTTTGACCTGAAACAACTGGGCCTCGACGTCGAATATCCGTATCGTCAGCAGTACGACAACTACATCGGCGGCAAGTGGGTTGCGCCGGTGAAGGGCGAGTATTTCGAGAACGTGTCGCCGATCAACGGCAAGCCGTTCTGTCGCGTGCCGCGCTCCGGCGCCGACGACATCGAGGTCGCGCTCGATGCCGCGCACGCCGCGCGCCGCAAGTGGGGCAAGACGTCGGTCGCCGAGCGCGCGAACCTGCTGCTCGCCGCCGCCGACCGGATGGAAAAGAACCTGAAGCTGCTCGCGGTGGCCGAGACGATCGACAACGGCAAGCCGCTGCGCGAGACGATGGCGGCCGACCTGCCGCTCGCGATCGACCACTTCCGCTATTTCGCGGGCTGCATCCGTGCGCAGGAAGGCGGCATTTCCGAGATCGACGACAACACCGTCGCGTATCACTTCCACGAGCCGCTCGGCGTCGTCGGCCAGATCATCCCGTGGAACTTTCCGCTGCTGATGGCCGCATGGAAGCTCGCGCCGGCGCTCGCGGCCGGCTGCTGCGTCGTGATGAAGCCGGCCGAGCAGACGCCCGCGTCGGTGCTGGTGCTGATGGAGCTGATCGGCGACCTGTTCCCGGCCGGCACGATCAACATCGTCAACGGCTTCGGCAAGGAAGCGGGCGAGGCGCTCGCGACCAGCAAGCGCATCGCGAAGATCGCGTTCACCGGCTCGACGCCGGTCGGCAAGCACATCCTGCGCACCGCGGCCGAGAGCCTGATCCCGTCGACGGTCGAACTGGGCGGCAAGAGCCCGAACATCTTCTTCGCCGACGTGCTCGACCAGGACGACGCGTTCCTCGACAAGGCGCTCGAAGGGCTCGCGATGTTCGCGCTGAACCAGGGCGAGGTGTGCACGTGCCCGTCGCGGATCCTGATCCAGGAATCGATCTACGAACGCTTCATCGAGAAGGCCGTCGCGCGCGTCGAGCGCATCAAGGCCGGCCACCCGCTCGACCTGCAGACGATGATCGGCGCGCAGGCGTCGCAGCAGCAGCTCGACAAGATCCTGTCGTACATCGACATCGGCCGCGACGAAGGCGCGCAATGCCTGACGGGCGGCGAGCGCACGGCACCGGCCGCCGACCTCGGCACGGGCTACTACGTGAAGCCGACGATGCTGCTCGGCAACAACAAGATGCGCGTGTTCCAGGAAGAGATCTTCGGGCCGGTCGCGTCGGTGATGACGTTCAAGGACGAGCAGGAAGCGATCGAACTCGCGAACGACACGTTCTACGGGCTCGGCGCGGGCGTGTGGACGCGCAACGGCACGCGCGCATACCGCATGGGCCGCGAGATCGAGGCCGGCCGCGTGTGGACCAACTGCTACCACCTGTACCCCGCGCATGCGGCGTTCGGCGGCTACAAGCAGTCGGGTATCGGCCGCGAGACGCACAAGATGGCGCTGTCGAACTATCAGCAGACGAAGTGCCTGCTGGTCAGCTACCAGGCCGAGGCGCTCGGGTTCTTCTGATCGCCGGCGCGGGGAGGCGAAGTGCGGGCCGGGCGGCGGCGCAATGCTGCCCGGTGCGGTGGCCGGTGCCGGACGGCGGCGTGTCGTCCGACGCCGGATCGCCGTGCAACGTTCGACGGTCCGGGCGATCGTCCGGCACTTCGCCGTTTTTCGCCTTTCGTCATTCGATACGCGCGTCGGCTGCGCGGCACCGGCCGTCGCGCGTTCGCGCCCGCATCGCGCATCCATCGATGGGCCCGACGGAAACCAGCATGGCAGAACCGCCCCGATCCTATCCGCGTCACCCGGTGTTCCACGCGGGCGAGCTCGACGCGCAGCACCGGTTCGGCGTCGCCGACGAAGCCGAGCGGATGAGCGACGTCGTCACGACGCGGCTGAGCATCGGCGTGCGCCAGTTCGTCGAATCGCAGCCGTTCATGTTCGTCGGCACGACGTGCGGCGGCCCGGCGCGCGTGACCTGCGACATCGTGCAGGGCATGCGCGACGCGAACGGCGACCTGTGGCCGGTCGTGCGCGTGATCGACACGAAGACGCTGCGCTTCGCGCTGCCGACGCACGGCGACGGCGACCGGATCGATGCGCGCGCGTGCGACGGCAGCGGCGTCGGGCTGTTGTTCGTCGATTTCGTGCGCGGCATCCGCTATCGGATCAACGGCCGCGCGACGTTGCGCGCCGATCTGCCGGCGGCGGATGCCGCGCCCTGGCCGGCCGGCAGCCCGATCGTCGAGCTGGCGGTCGCGCAGGCGTACGGCAATTGCGGCACGCGGGTCGTGCGGTTGCGGCCGGGCGCGTAGCGCGTCGCCGGGCTGCGTGCGGCGCGCATGCCGCACCCGCGCGGTGCGTGGCGTGCCGCCTCCGGGTGCGCCCTCATGGCGCGCGGCGGCCGCACGGCGTGCAATGACGGGCTTGTCGCCGGACCGCGCGGTTCGGCACGGGACTTGCGTGTTGGACGCAGTTCCGGGCAGGTGAGGAGAACACGATGGGTCAACGAGTGGAGTGCATGGCCGAGCCGACGGCCGAGGACACGCGGTGCAGCGCGCAGGGCGACGACGCGCTCGCCGGCCAGGCCGTGGTCAGCGTCGCGCACGACGCCGACGAGCAGGCGCGCAACCTGATCGGCTGGCGGCAGACTTACGACCAGCTCGCGGCCGGCCGCTTCGTCGGCACGCTGACCGAGCTGCCGCTCGACACGATGAAGCTGTTTCGCGAATCGACCAGCCACCTGCTGCGCCAGGCATGCGAGGTGCGCGGCGACGCGTACTGGTTCGGCATCCCGCTGGTCAGCGACGGCACCGCGCGCGTCGATGCGTGCCGCATCGGGCCCGGTGCGCTCGCGTTCCGGCCCGGCAACGTCGAATTCGAATTGCTGACGCCCGCGCAGTTCTCGATCTACGGCGTGGTCGTGCGCGGCGACGTGCTGCGCCGCTACGCGGAGGAAGTCGAACACCGCGCGCTCGACGAGCGGCTGTTCACGCAGCGCGTGATCCAGGTCGGCGATACGCGGCTCGCGCGCCTGTGCGCGCTGCTCGGCCGCCGGCTCGACGGCGCGGCGGCCGTGGGCGGGCCGCTGCCCGACGCGCAGCGCGACGACCTGCAGGCCGAGGTGCTGGCCGCGCTGTTCGATGCGTGCGCGCAGCCCGCGGACGATGGCGTCGGCGGCGCGCCGTCGACACGGCGCTGGATCGTCGAGCAGGCGCGCGAGTACGTGCTCGCGCACCGCACGCGCCCGGTCGGCGTGCCCGAGCTGTGCGAGCAACTGCACGTGAGCCGGCGCACGCTGCAGTACTGCTTCCAGGACGTGCTCGGCATGGCGCCCGCGACCTACCTGCGCACGCTGCGGCTGAACGGCGCGCGGCGCGACCTGTGCGGGCGGGCGGCCGGCTCGGTGCAGGACGTCGCGGAGGCGTGGGGCTTCTGGCACCTGAGCCAGTTCGCGACCGATTATCGGCGGCTGTTCGGCAAGCGGCCGTCGGAGACGCTGCGCGAGCGCGCGGTGACGGTGGCGGCGGGATGAGTCGGGCGGCGGCGCATGGCTGCCGCTGCACGCCCGATCCTTCGGGCGATTTTCGTTTTTCTATCCGGACGTAGCCGCCGCGTCGCGCGGCGCAGGCCACGGCACGGCATCCCAGTCGATCGCCCGGTATGCGGCTTCGACCGCCGCGAGATCGTCCGGTCGCTCGCTGCGATGCAGCCCGTGCAACTCGGCCGGCACGTCGAGCGCGACCGGCACGCAGCGCGGATAGTCGCGCACGCGCAGCGCCGGCCCGATCGTCGTGAAACAGCCGAGCGTCGGCACGTCGAAGCCGTCGGCGAGATGCAGCGCGGACGTATCGGGCGCGAACAGCACGCTCGCCCCCTTGACCCAGGCAATGAAGCGCGCGGTGTCGGCCGCGTCGCGGCTCACGTCGACGTAGGCGGGATGCGCGACCGGGCCGAAGCCGACCACCGGCAGCCCGTAACGCTGCGCGAGTCGCTCGACGAACGTCGCGTGCAGCGCCGGCGGCACGCTGCGCACCGCGGTGCTCGCGGTCGGGCAGAACAGCACGTATGGCCGCCGCCATTCGGCCGGCAGCGTGGGCAGCCGCAGCCGCGCGAGCCAGCGGTTGCGCTTCGCGGCGGGCGGCACCGTGGCCGGATCGGCGCCGAGCGCGTCCAGGAAGAAGTCGATCATCGGCTGCCGTGCGAACGCGGGCCAATACAGGTGATTGCCGAGATCGACGCACGGCGCATGCGCGGGCAGTGCATCGGCGGCGCACGGCAGCGCACGCGACGGCGCGACGACGTCGGCCGCGAGCGCATACAGCGCGTCGACGTAGCGCGGCGCGCGGGCCGGCCGGAACAGCGTGAAGCGCAGGCCGGGATGCATCGCGCGCAGCGCGGCGAGCGCGGTCAGCCCGATCACCGAGTCGCCGAGCGTGACGCCCATTCCGTTGATCACGTGCACGTCCGTCATGCGGTCGTAGTCGAGCCGGAACGGCTGGCGCGCGGCGTGCAGCAGGCCGAGCGCCGGCGCGGCCGGCACGTGATTCTCCGCGGGGCCGCCGCCGTGCTCGAGGTCGTACGGCGCGACGAGCGTGCCGTCGGGCGCGAGCAGCGTGCCGGGGTGGGCGAGCGCGTCGTCGCGCGACAGCGCGAGGCCGGCCGCGGCGGTGCGCCGTTCCACGGTCATGCGCCGCGCGCGCGGCGGCCCTGTTCGCGGATCTGCTCGAGCGTGGCGGCCGGCGTGCTGGCGTCCTGCGGGATGCGGATCTCGATCAGCGCCGGCAGCCCGCAGGTCAGTGCGCGCTCCAGCGCGGGCGCGAAGTCGGCGGTGCGCTCGACCGTCTCGCCATGCGCGCCGAACGCGCGCGCATACGCGGCGAAATCGGGATTCGTGAGCCCGGTGCCGTGCACGCGGCCCGGATAGTTGCGCTCCTGATGCATGCGGATCGTGCCGAAATGCCCGTTGTTGACGACGATTGCGACGATGTTCAGCCCGTACTGCATCGCGGTCGCGAGTTCGTTGCCGGCCATCATGAAGCAGCCGTCGCCGGCGAGCGCGACGACGGCGCGCGACGGATACAGCGACTTCGCGGCGAGCGCGGCGGGCAGTCCGTAGCCCATCGCGCCGCTGGTCGGCGCGAGCTGCGAGCGGAAGTGCCGGTACGCGAAGTGGCGATGCAGCCAGATCGCGTAGTTGCCGGCGCCGTTGGTCAGGATCGCGTCGTGCGGCAGGCGCTCGCGCAGCTGCACCATCACGTCGCCGAGCTGGACGTCGCCGGGCATCGGCAGCGGCGCATGCCATTCGCGGTATGCACGGTGCGCGTCGGCGGCCGTGCCGGCCCACGCGGGGTGCGCCGGCGGTTCGAGCGCGGCGAGCGGCGCCGCGATCTCCGGCATCCCCGACACGATCGGCAGATCGGCCGCATACACGCGGCCGAGCTCGTCCGCGCCCTGGTGCACGTGGATCAGCGTCTGGCGCGTCTTCGGGATGTCGAGCAGCGTGTAGCCGCCGGTCGTCGCTTCGCCCAGGCGCGGGCCGAGCACCAGCAGCAGGTCGGCGTCGCGGATCCGCTTGCCGAGCGCGGGATTGATCCCGAGACCGACGTCGCCCGCGTAGTTCGGGTGCGCGTTGTCGAAGGTGTCCTGGAAGCGGAACGCGCATGCGACCGGCAGTTGCCAGCGCTCGACGAAGGTGCGCAGGTTCGCGCATGCGTCGGGTGTCCAGCCGCTGCCGCCGACGATCGCGAACGGCCGCTCGGCGCGCGCGAGCCGTTCGCGCAGCTCGTCGACCTGCGCGGCCGACGGCGACGCCGCGACCCGCTTCGCGGCCGGCACGACGGGCTGCGGCGCGCAGGCTTCGGACAGCACGTCCTCGGGCAGCGCGAGCACGACCGGACCGGGCCGGCCGGACGTCGCGACGTGAAATGCGTGGCTCAGGTATTCGGGAATGCGGCGTGGGTCGTCGATCTGCGCGACCCATTTCGCCATCTGGCCGAACATGCGGCGGTAGTCGATTTCCTGGAAGGCTTCGCGGTCGAGGTGCTCGCGCGCGCACTGGCCGACGAACAGGATCATCGGCGTCGAGTCCTGGAACGCGGTGTGCACGCCGATCGACGCGTGGGTCGCGCCGGGCCCGCGCGTGACGAACGCGATGCCGGGACGGCCGGTCAGCTTGCCGACCGCCTCCGCCATGTTCGCGGCGGCCGCCTCGTGGCGGCAGACGACCGTCTGGATGCGCGCGGTGTCGTCCGCCAGCGCATCGAGTACGGCGAGGAAGCTCTCGCCCGGCACGCAGAACACGCGTTCGACGTGATTGGCGAGCAACGCATCGACGAGCAGTCGCGCGCCGGAGGTGGCGCGCGGCTCGAGATCCTTGGAATGCGACATGGGCTGCCGTCTCCCTGGGTAGCGGGAGCTACAGCTTACGCCTGTCGGCGGGGCGCCGGTACGCCGGCCGGCGAAAAGTGTCGGAACGAGCGGGGCGGTGGCGCGCCCCGGCGCGTGCGCCCGCCCGCCGTCACCGCATCAGCATTCGACGATATTCACCGCCAGCCCGCCGCGCGACGTTTCCTTGTACTTCGTCTTCATGTCGGCGCCCGTTTCGCGCATCGTCTTGATCACCGAGTCGAGCGACACGTAATGCGAGCCGTCGCCGCGCAGCGCCATGCGCGCCGCGTTGACGGCCTTCACCGATGCCATCGCGTTGCGCTCGATGCACGGGATCTGCACCATCCCGCCGACGGGGTCGCAGGTGAGGCCGAGGTTGTGCTCCATCCCGATCTCGGCCGCGTTCTCGACCTGCTGCGGCGTGCCGCCGAGCACGGCCGCGAGCGCGCCGGCCGCCATCGAGCACGCGACGCCCACTTCGCCCTGGCAGCCGACTTCCGCACCGGAGATCGACGCGTTGAGCTTGTACAGAATGCCGATCGCGGCGGCCGTCAGCAGGAAGTCGATCACGCCCTGCTCGTTCGCGCCCGGCGTGAAGCGCGTGTAGTAATGCAGCACGGCGGGGATGATGCCGGCCGCGCCGTTGGTCGGCGCGGTGACGACGCGGCCGCCGGCGGCGTTTTCCTCGTTGACCGCGATCGCGTACAGGTTGATCCAGTCGATCATCGACAGCGGATCCTGCAGCGCACGCTCCGGGCTGCCCGTCAGCGTGCGGTACAGCTGCGGCGCGCGGCGCTTGACCTGGAACGGGCCGGGCAGGTTGCCGTCGGCTTCCGGGTTGCCGATCCCGCAGCCGCGCGACACGCACGACTGCATCACGGCCCAGATCTTCAGCAGCCCGTCGCGCGTCTCTTCCTCGGTGTGCCACGCGCGCTCGTTTTCCCACATCAGCTGCGCGATCGACTTGCCGGTCGACTCGGCCAGCGCGAGCAGCTCGGCGCCGGTGCGGAACGGATGCGTCATCTGCTCGGCCGCGCTCAGCACCTTCGTGTTCGGCGCGCCGGCCGTCACGACGAAGCCGCCGCCGACCGACAGGTAAGTGCGTTCGACCAGCACCGCGCCGTTCGCGTCGGACGCGCGCAGCTTCATGCCGTTCGGGTGCTCGGGCAGCGCCTGGCGGTAGAACGCGATGTTCTCCTTCAGCACGAACGGCACCGGGTGCGTGCCGAGCAGCGCGAGCTTCTTCGACTTGCGGACGTCCTCCAGACGCGCGTCGATCGTGTCGGGATCGACGGTGTCGGGCGCGTCGCCGAGCAGGCCGAGCATCACGCCGCGATCGGTGCCGTGGCCCTTGCCGGTGGCGCCGAGCGAGCCGTACAGCTCGACCTTCACGTTGGCCGTCGCGTCGAGCAGCCCGTCGCGCTCGAGGCCCTGGACGAACATCAGCGCCGCGCGCATCGGTCCGACCGTATGCGAACTGGACGGGCCGATGCCGATCTTGAAGAGGTCAAACACGCTGACTGCCATTTGGATTCCTGCCTTGCTTTGAGAATAGTGCTAACGCGCCTGCAACGGCAGGCACGCGGCGAGCCATGCGGGCGGATTGGGGGAAAGCTGCCGCGCGACGCGGGCATAACGTCCGTCGAGCCGCGCGGCCAGATGAAAGAGTTCAGTGGCGTTTTTCGGGTCCCACTGCCCCGTGTAGCCCGGCAAGCCGGCTTCGCGGCGCTTCGCGTCGAACGGCACCGGCGAATTCACGAATTCCTCGTGCGTCTTTTCGCCGAGCGCGTACGGCACGAGCCAGTCGAGCGCGGCCGCGAGCGTCGCGCCGTTCGCGCCGCGCTCGCGCAGCCAGTTGCGGTTGAAGCGGCGCGCGGCCAGCGCGGCCGTCACCAGCGGCTGGAGGTCGTACACCGCGTAGTGCAGCGCGTCGCGTTCCTCGAAATCCCAGGTCTTGCCGTCCGGGCCGATGTTGTCGGCGAGATGCTCGACGAACAGTCGCTGCGCGGCGTTCATCATCTTGCGGTCGCCGAGCGTGAACGCGGACAGCGCAATCAGCTTGATCCGGTGGCTTTGCCAGTTGTTGCGCCAGGTGCCGGCGAGCGGGCGCTTCTGCGCGTCGATCTGCGCGACATAACCGGCGCCCAGCTTCGCGATGAACGCCGCCGTCGCGTTGCGCGTCTTGACCGGCAGCGCGCTCGCCGTCATGTCGTACGCGACGATCAGGCTGTCGAAGCGCGTCTCGTCGATCGGGTTGAAGCTCGGCTGGTAGGTCGACACCCACGCGGACAGGAAGCGGTCGACGAGCTGCAGGTAACGCGGCGCATTGGTCACGCGCCACGCGAGCGCGGCGTCGCGCATCAGCTCCATGTCCTTGAGCGCGTCGGCGCTCTGGTCGTAGATGCCTTCGTGCGGCAGCGTGCCTTCGGTGTGCACGCGCGGCAACGCCTTCGGCTGCTCGCCGATACGCGCGTCGACGCTGCGGATCAGCGCCTGCACGCCCGGCTCGGCCTGCGTCGTCTCGCTCGCCTGCAACGCGGGCGCCGCGCAGAAATTCATCGCCGCGCGCGCGCTGCCCGCCGTGCCGAGGCCGGCGGCGGCAAACGACAGCGACGCGACGAGCAGCGGCACGAAGCGGCGCGTGCGCGGCCGCTCCTGCGTTGCACCATGGCCCGGAAACATCGGACGCACCATGCGGAACTCCTTGATTGGCTGGATCGCGTGTGATGTTAGCCGGATTGGGGGGCGAGCGTGAATCGATCGGGCCGACGGAGAACGCAAAAACCGCACGCAACCGGCGGTTGCGTGCGGTGTCGTCACGGCCGGACTCCGGTGCGCGCGGGCGTTATGCGTATTCCGACATCGGCACGCACGAGCAGAACAGGTTGCGGTCGCCGTAGGCGTTGTCCGCACGGCCGACGGGCGGCCAATACTTGTTCGTGCCGAGCGATGCGACCGGGTACGCGGCCTGCTCGCGCGAGTACGCGTGCGGCCATTCGTTCGCGGTGACGACGGCTGCCGTGTGCGGCGCGTGACGCAGCGGGTTGTCCTCGCGATCGGCGCGGCCTTCCTCGACCGCACGGATCTCATCGCGGATCGCGATCATCGCGGCGATGAAGCGGTCGAGTTCTTCCTGCGATTCCGATTCGGTCGGCTCGACCATCAGCGTGCCCGGCACCGGGAAGCTCATCGTCGGCGCGTGGAAGCCGTAGTCCATCAGGCGCTTCGCGACGTCGTCGACGCTGATGCCGCTGGTTTCCTTGAGCGGACGCAGGTCGAGAATGCACTCGTGCGCGACCAGCCCGCCCGGGCCCGAATACAGCACCGGGTAGTGCGGCGCGAGGCGCTTCGCGATGTAGTTCGCGTTGAGGATCGCGGTTTCGGTGGCGGCGGTCAGGTTCTTCGCGCCCATCATCGCGATGTACATCCACGAGATCGGCAGGATCGACGCCGAGCCGTACGGTGCGGCCGACACCGCGCCGATGCCGTCTTCCGCGCGCGCGTAGCCGGTCGAACGCTGGTTCGGCAGGAACTTCGCGAGGTGCGCGCCGACCGCGACCGGGCCGACGCCCGGGCCGCCGCCGCCGTGCGGGATGCAGAAGGTCTTGTGCAGGTTCAGGTGCGACACGTCGCCGCCGAACTGGCCCGGCGCGGTCAGGCCGACCATCGCGTTCATGTTCGCGCCGTCGACATACACCTGGCCGCCGTGCGCGTGCACGATCTCGCAGATTTCGCGGACGTTCTGCTCGAACACGCCGTGCGTCGACGGATACGTGATCATGATCGCCGCGAGGTCGTTCGCGTGCTGCTCGGCCTTCGCCTTCAGGTCGGCGATGTCGACGTTGCCCTGCGCGTCGCAGGCGACGACCACGACCTTCATGCCGGCCATGTGCGCGGACGCCGGGTTCGTGCCGTGCGCGGATGCCGGGATCAGGCACACGTCGCGATGCGCTTCGCCGCGCGACGCGTGATACGCGTGGATGATCAGCAGGCCCGCGTATTCGCCCTGCGAGCCGGCGTTCGGCTGCAGCGACACGGCCGCGTAGCCGGTGGCCGCGACGAGCATCTGCTCGAGCTGGTCGATCATCTCGCGGTAGCCGACGGTCTGCTCGGCCGGCGCGAACGGGTGGATCCGGCCGAATTCGGGCCACGTGACCGGCAGCATTTCCGACGTCGCGTTCAGCTTCATCGTGCACGAGCCGAGCGGAATCATCGAGCGGTCGAGCGCGAGATCCTTGTCCGACAGGCTGCGCAGGTAGCGCAGCATTTCGGTTTCGGAATGGTGGCGGTTGAACACGTGGTGCGTCAGGTAGGCGCTCGTGCGTTCGAGGCCGGCCGGCAGCGCGGCGACGCCGGCGAGGCCCGCGTCCAGCGCGTCGACGCCCGGCGCGGTGCCGCCCGCGGCCTGCGCGAACACGGCGAGGAGATCGGCGAGGTCGTCGCGGGTCGTCGTTTCGTCGACCGACACGCCGACTTGCGTGTCGCTCACGCGGCGCAGGTTGATGCGCTTGGCCTTCGCGAATTCATGGACCTGCGCGGTGCGCGCGCCGGTGTCGATCGTCAGCGTGTCGAAGAACGTGTCGTTGACGGTCGCGAAGCCGAGCTGCTTCACGCCGGCGGCGAACAGCGCCGCGATGCGGTTCACGCGCAGCGCGATCGTCTTCAGGCCGTGCGGGCCGTGGTAGACCGCGTACATGCTCGCCATGATCGCGAGCAGCGCCTGCGCGGTACACACGTTCGACGTCGCCTTCTCGCGGCGGATGTGCTGTTCGCGGGTCTGCAGCGCGAGACGCAGCGCGGGCTTGCCCTGCGCGTCGACGGTCACGCCGACGAGGCGGCCCGGCATCTGGCGCTTGAATTCGTCACGCACGGCCATGTAGGCGGCGTGCGGGCCGCCGAAGCCCATCGGCACGCCGAAGCGCTGCGTGTTGCCGACCGCGACGTCCGCGCCCCATTCGCCGGGCGGCGTCAGCACGGTCAGCGCGAGGAGGTCGGCCGCGACGACGACATGGCCGCCCGCCGCATGGATCGCGTCGGTGAGCGCGCGATAGTCGCGCACGTCGCCGTTCACGCCCGGATACTGGAGCAGCACGCCGAACGCGTTGGCCTGCGCGGCGTCGGCCGCCGGGCCCGTCTTGACCTCGATGCCGATCGGCAGCGCGCGCGTGCGGATTACTTCGAGGGTTTGCGGCAGCACGTCGTCGGCGACGTAGAACACGTTCGACGCCGGCTTGCCGGTGCGCTGCAGCAGCGTCATCGCTTCGGCCGCGGCCGTTGCTTCATCGAGCAGCGACGCGTTCGAGATCGCGAGGCCCGTGAGGTCGGCGACCATCTGCTGGAAGTTCAGGAGCGCCTCGAGGCGACCCTGGGAAATTTCGGGCTGGTACGGCGTGTAGGCCGTGTACCACGCCGGGTTTTCGAGCACGTTGCGCAGGATTACGGCCGGCGTGTGCGTGTCGTGGTAACCCTGACCGATATACGAGCGGAACACCTGGTTCTTGTCCGCGAGGGCGCGCAGCGCGGCGAGGGCTTCGGCCTCGCTCTTCGGTTGCGCGAACGGGCCGAGCGGCAGCGTTTCGGCGCGGCGGATCGAGGCCGGGATCACGGCGTCGATCAGGGCGGCGCGCGACGCGAAGCCGAGCGTGTCGAGCATGGCCTGCTGGCTGGCGGCATCGGGGCCGATGTGGCGTTCTGCGAACGCGTCGTGCGTTTCGAGCGCGGCGAGCGAGAGGGGCGTGCGGTTCATCAGGCGGTCCGGGTGTTCGAGCTTCATGGCGTGACTCTGGTCCCGCGCGGGCCGGCTGGCCGGCCGCGCGCGGTTCGGGTAGGGAAAATTAGTCGATCAGCTTGCTGTAGGCGTCGGCGTCGATCAGCTTGTCGGTCGAGGCGCCGGCCGCGAGCTTGATCTTGAAGAGCCACGTGCCGTATGCGTCGCCGTTCACTTCTTCCGGCGAGTCGGCGGCTTCTTCGTTGATGGCGACGACTTCGCCGGACACCGGCGAGTAGATGTCGGATGCCGCCTTCACCGATTCGACGACGCCGACGGCGTCGCCCGCGTTCACCGACTTGCCGACTTGCGGCAGTTCGAGGAAGACGATGTCGCCGAGCGTGCTTTGCGCGTGATCGGTGATGCCGACCGTCAGCGTGCCGTCGGCTTCGGTGCGGATCCACTCGTGTTCGTCGGTGTACTTCAGATCGGCCGGGACGTTGCTCATCGGATGCTCCTGGATAAAAGGGTGTGTTCGTTATGCTGGCGCGCCGCCGGGACGCGCCGGGGTGTGGTTGCGCCGGGCGCCATTTCCCGGCTTCCCGGGAGGCGGCCTCCCGGTCGCCTCTCGGTCGTTACGCAGCGAGGACCTTGCCGTTGCGCACGAACGGCAGTTTTACCACGCGCGCGGGAAGTTGCTTGTCTCGAATCTGCACATGGATGATGTCGCCGACCTGGACGGCCGCCGGCACGCGCGCGAACGCGATCGATTCCTGCATCGACGGCGAGAACGTACCGCTCGTGATCTCGCCTTCGCCGTGCGGCGTGACGACCTTCTGGTGCGCGCGCAGCACGCCGCCCGCCTTGCCGTTTTCCTTCTGCAGGATCAGGCCGACGAACGCGGCGCGCGAGCCGTCGCGCTCGAGCGCGGCGCGGCCGACGAACTCGCGCGGCGCCGACAGGTCGACCGTCCACGCGAGGCCTGCGTCGAGCGGGGACACGGTGTCGTCCATGTCCTGGCCGTAGAGGTTCATGCCGGCCTCGAGGCGCAGCGTGTCGCGCGCGCCGAGCCCGCAGGGGCGCACGCCGTTTTGCTGCAGCGCGGCCCACAGCGCTTCGACGTGCACGGCCGGGACGATCACTTCGAAGCCGTCTTCGCCGGTGTAGCCGGTGCGCGCGATGGTGAGATCGCCGAACGGCGTGCCGGCGACCTGCGCGGCGTTGAACGGCTTCAGTTCGCTGGTCGCGGCACGCGCGGCGGGCACCGTCGTCCAGACCTTTTCACGGGCGTTCGGGCCCTGAACGGCGACGATCGCGAAATCGCGGCGCGGCGCGATGGTCAGGCCGTAGCCGCCTTGTTCGTTGAGCTGGTTGAACCACGCGATGTCCTTCTCGGCCGTGCCGGCGTTGACGACGACGCGGAAGAAGTCTTCGGTGAAGTAATAGACGATCAGGTCGTCGACGACGCCGCCCTGCGGATTGAGCAGGCACGAGTAGAGCGCCTTGCCGGGGGTCTTGAGCTTGCCGACGTTGTTGGCGATCGCGTGTTCGAAGAACGCGCGCACGCGGCTGCCGGTGAAATCGACGACGCACATGTGCGACACGTCGAACATGCCGGCGTCGGTGCGCACGGCTTCGTGTTCTTCGATCTGCGAGCCGTAGTTGACGGGCATGTCCCAGCCGCCGAAGTCGACCATGCGGGCATTGAGCGCGCGGTGCGCGGCGTTGAGCGGGGTTTGATTCAGTGCAGTCATCGAGGCCTCAGGCAAGGCGCTTGCGCGCGGGTCAGAACGGCCATGTGCCGACCGTCGCGGCCGTGTGCCTGCGAGCGATGCGATACATGCCCCTCTGTCCTCGATACCTGAGAGATTGCGCCGCGGCCACGAGCCGGCGAACGCGCGCCCCTTCGGTGGGCAGCCTGCCCGCGCTGCAATCGCGCAGCGGGCTACTGCCGCTCTCCAGAGTGCGGGGAGTGCGGCCCGCGCGAAGCGCGGACGGGATCCCCGACGCGGTCGGTCCTTTTGCCTGAGAGTTTGCGGGTGTGCCCCTTCGGCGGCGCGACCGGCGTTGCGAAGCTACGCGGTCACACGCTCTCCCGACGCGTGCGGGCGACTGTACGCGAGCGGGTCGGCATTGTCAATTTGGGCAAAATAATGTCGCTTCGCGACAAGCGGCGGCGTGAGGGACGCCGCCGCTTTTGCCGGCACCGGCGGACGCCGGCATGGCCGGTTTTACTCGCCGATCGCGCGCGCGGCCGTGTCGAGTTCCTGGTTCAGCACGCGCTGCTCGTCGCCGGACAGGCCGCCGTTGTGCTGGGTCGACATGTCGCTCGCTTCCTGGCGGATCACGTCGAGCCGGTGGTGCAACTGCGCGCCGTACGGCGGCGGGTAGTAGCCGCCGTTGACGCGCGCGTCGATCCGGCGGTGCAGGTTGTCGATCCGGCCCTGGACCTCCAGCAGGCGATCGTTCGCGACGACCTGCGGATTCGGCCGCGGCGGGGGCGGGGGCGCCTGTCGGGCCGGCCGCTGCGGCTGCACGACACAGGCCGCGAGCGAGGAAACCAGGACGCAGCATGCCGCTGCGCGAATCAACCGTTGCATCACATTCTCCTGACGGTTTGGTGTCGGATCGACTTTTTGAGAAACGCATCAGACCGGGCGACCGCTGACTTTCGTTCCCGCACCATTTGTAACGGAATGTTCGGGACCGTGTTGTCGCTGCGGCTGACGCGTGGCCGCTGCCGCTGCCGGGGGCGGCGCGGCGCGACGCGATGGCCGAGGCCGGGACGGCACCGACCCGGCCGGCTGCCGTCAGACGGTGCGGCGCACGAACGGTACCCGGCGGCCTTCATGCTCGCTTTGCGCGGCGAGCTCGATGATCGTCATCACGTCGACGGCGTCCTGCGGCGTGACCGGGAACGGCGCGCCGTCGTGGACCGACGCGGCGAGCGCGCGGTAGAACTCCGCGTACTGGCCGTCGAGCGTCGGCACCGGCCGCTCGACCTCGACTTCGCCATCGAGCACGCGCAGCACGCCGGGCGGGTTGCCGCCGCCGAACTCGACGTGGTCCGGCGTCAGGCCGGCCTTCAACTGGTCTTCCTGCGTGTCGAGCCCGAACTTCTGGTAGCTGCCGCGCGTGCCGTGCAGCGTGAAGCGCGCGGGCTCGATCGCCGACAGCGCGCTCGCGTGCAGTGCGACGTCCTTGTCCGGATAGCCGAGCAGCAGGTGCACGAAATCGGGCGCCGTGCCGTTGTCGCGGCGCGTCTTGACCGTGGCGCTGACCGTTTCCGGCAGCCCGAACAGCGCGAGCGCCTGGTCGATCAGGTGCGGGCCGAGGTCGAGCAGCAGGCCGCCGCCGCGTGCGGGCTCCTCGCGCCAGCGCGTGCGCGGGGTCGGCCGGAAGCGGTCGAAGTGCGACGCGAAATACGTGAGCCGCCCGAGTTCGCGGGATTCGACGATGCGCCGCACGGTGAGGAAGTCGCCGTCCCAGCGGCGGTTGTGGAACGGCGCGAACAGGCGGCTGCGCGCGTTCGCGAGCCGCGCGAGCGCGAGCGCTTCGTCGGCCGTGAGCGTGACGGGCTTGTCGACGACGACGTGGCGGCCGGCTTCGAGCACCTGGCGGGCGAGCGTGAAGTGCGTGTCGTTCGGCGTGGCGATCACCACGCAGTCGATGTCGTCGAGGCCGAGCAGCGTGTCGAGATCGGGGACGATGCGTGCGCCCGGGTATGCGGTGCGCGCGCGGTCGGGCTGGCCCGTCGCGATCGCGGCGATCTCAGTGCGGCCGCTCGTGGAGATCACGGGCGCGTGGAACGTCGCGCCGGCGAAACCGAAACCCATCAAACCAATCCTGAGCAATGACGACATGGCAATCCTTGGCTGCGTACGAGGGGGCAAAGCGCTGCGGCCACCGGCCGCGCGGACGGCTATTGTGGCACGGCGGCACGCGCGCGAGCGGGCGTTGGCCGAACGGACAGGGAGCCGGTGCGCATGCGCACGAATGACCTCGGCCGAATGGCGGGATCGCGCCCGCCGGCGCGCGAATCCGACACAATGGGGCCGTTCCGGCGCGTCCCGCGTCGCCTGCTTGCCCCGTTACCGGATCGAAACCATGGGATATCCGCTTGCCACCGCCGCCCTGGGCCCGTTGCTGCTGATGCAGGGGCGGCGCGTGCGCCGCGTCACGCCGCGGCTCGCCGAGGCGGCCGGTCCGCGCGACGGCACGGCCGGCGACGGGCCGCCGCTGCGCGTGCTGGTGCTGGGCGATTCGGCCGCCGCGGGCGTCGGTGTCGCGTCGCAGCGCGACGCGCTGTCGGGGCAGCTTGCCCGCGCGCTTGCGGCATCGCACCGCGTAAGCTGGAAATTGCTGGCGCGCACGGGGCTGACCGCCGAGGAGCTCGTCGACTGGCTTGCCGCCGAGCCGGCGCAGCCGTTCGATGTGGCGGTGACGTCGCTCGGCGTGAACGACGTGACGGGCGGCGTGTCGCCGGCGCGCTGGCGCGCCGCGCAGGCGGCGCTCGTCGAGCTGCTCGCCGCGCGATTCGGGGTCGCGCACGTGATCCTGTCGGCGGTGCCGCCGATCGAGCGCTTTCCGGCGCTGCCGCAGCCCCTCGCGTGGTATCTCGGCCTGCGCGCGAAGCGGCTCAACGCGACGCTCGCCGAGTGGGCCGCGACGCAATCGCGCTGTACGTTCCTGCGTGTCGCGCTGCCGCTCGAGCCGCACCTGATGGCGGCGGACGGCTTTCATCCCGGCGCGGCTGCGTGCGCCGCGTGGGCCGCGCAGGCCGCCGACGCGCTCAGGCAGCGCCTGCGCGCGTGACGGTGCGCCGGGTTTGAACCGTCAGCGCGTGCGGTTCATCCGGATCACGCCGTCGGCGCCCGTCTCGAAGCTGACCTGCCGCGCGAACGACGGATGCTGCGCGACGAGCTCGTCGCCCATCGCGAACCACGTGTAGCCGAGCGTCTTCAGGTAGTCGAGCAGCGCGGCGCGCTTTTCGGAGAACCATTCGAGGTTCCAGGCCTCGAGCAGCAGCGGCGGAAAGCCGTGCCGTTCGAGGAAGGCCGTGCCGCCTTTCAGCACGTCGAGTTCGAGGCCTTCGACGTCGATCTTGATCAGCGACGGCGACTTCGGGAAGTTCAGGGTGTCGAGCCGGGCGATCGGCACGTCGCTCGGCTGCTGGCTCGCGACGGTCTCGACCGAGTTGCGGCGCAGGTTGAACTGCTCGTCGAGGGAGAAGCCGCCGATGTTGATCGAGCGCGAATAGTCGATCGCGGGCAGCGGGATGATGCCGTCCTGGTTGCCGATCGCGACGTTGAACGCGTGCACGTTCTCGAGCCGGTTCAGGAACACGTTGCCGCACAGCTGGTAATAGACGATGCGCTGCGGCTCGAACGCGTAGACCATGCCGCCCTGCGCGGCGATGCTCTTGGCGATCGGCACCGCGTAGGCGCCGAGGTTCGCGCCGATGTCGAGGACCAGCGGCGCCTCCTCGTTCGCGTAGAACATCTGGCTGATGGTCAGCAGCGATGCGTCCCAGGAGCCGTTGTAATAGAGGTTCGCCGAAATCGCGTCCCGGGTCGCGAACAGCAGGTAATCGGCGTTGTCGGTCTTGACGAGGTTGACTCTGGGTAGCATGGCGCGAGGTGTCAGGGTTGTCGGGCGAAGAGGGCGGCGTGCGTGCATGGCGCGGCGATGCGCCGATGCGCCGATGCTCGCCGCCGCCGTGTGTCAGGCCAGGTAGTTCGACCACTTCTGGTGTTCGCGGTAGTACTGCTCCTCCGCGTCCGTCAGGCCGGTCTCCTTGTACCAGGGCACGTGCTTGCAGGTGTAGCGGCCCGCGAACCGGACGCCGCACAGATGCGAGTCGCGGCGGAAGTAGCGCTTGTTGTAGACGGCGAACGTCGTATCGATCGGCGCGTTGTAGATCGGGTCGCCGCCCGCCGTGCTGCCGATCTGGTGGCGCCAGAAGTTCGCCTCCCATTCGAGCGTCGTGTATTGGCGGTCGCCGCAGAAGAGCGTCGTTTCCTTCATCAGCTCGGGTTGCGAGATGTCGAGCGCGAAGCCGGCCTTGCCGGTCTGGAACGCTTCGGTCGCGTCGATCAGTTCGAACAGGAATTCGGGCGGCAGCGCGTCGTTCAGTTCGAGGTCCGGATCGGTGACGCAGAAGAGGTCCGGCAGGCGCGCGTAGTTCGCGTCCGACAGGAACAGGTCGCGCGGGCCCGCGTTGCGATCCAGGCGCACGACGGTCACGTCGTCCTGCACGCTTTCCAGGAACGCGAGCATGTCCGGCGCGCTCGACGCGTTGTCGACGATCACGATGTTGCGCAGGCCGCGCGCCTTCAGCTGGGCCACCATCCGGCGCGTATAGGTCGGATTGTTGAAGGTCGGGATCAGCACCGGCACCGTGGCGACCAGGCCGCCCGCGAAATGCCGGAACTGACGGCTGCCCGGCAGCGTCGTGCAGAGCGTCGCGTTCGGCACCAGCGGCAGCGCGACGGGCTGCGGCGCCGGCGCGGATTGCATCACGTGCGCCTCGAGGTCGGCGAGGTCCTGCCGGGTGTCGGCGTCGTCGGGCATCAGCGCGGCGGCCTTGCGCATCGGCGCGAGCGCCTCCGCGTGACGCTCCTGCTGAACCAGCGTGACGGCCAGCGCCCGCCAGCCGAGCCCGACGTCGGGCATCCACTCGGTCAGTTGGGTCGCGATGCCTTCGGCCTGCGCGAATTGCCGCTTGTCGAGCAGCGCGGCGAGCGTGTTCATGAATTCGGAGAGCACGGCCGCCAGCTCGTCGGCGGAGGCCGACGGCGCATCGGCCGCCGCGAGTTCGAGCGACAGCGCGTCGATGCCGTGCGTGCGGGCCTGCGCGACCAGCGCGCGCGCCGCATCCATCTGGTTGTCGCGCGTCAGCGCGTCGATGCACGCGATCCAGTAGCGCCGCTGCGACGGCTCGGTCGCCACCGCGGCCCGGAAGTGCCGCAGCGCGGCGTCGCGCCGGTCGAGCTGTTCGAGCACCGTCGCGAGGCGGAGGTGCGAATCGGCGTGTTCGGGATGCGCTTGCAGGATCTGGCGGTAGGCCTGCTCCGCGTCCTGAAGCGAGCCGGCGGCGTGAAGCGCGGCGGCGCGGGCCAGCTCGGCCTCGGAGACGGGAGCGGCAATGACGGTGTCATTCATGGCGGCGGAAGTCGATGACGGCGAATGAAGGGGCGGCGGCGCGTACTCGCCGACGTTTCGCGTATGTTGCCGCCGGGGGCCGCGCGACGATGGATCAAACAGAGGGGAGATTTGCTGCCTGTTCGGATGTTCGGCGTGCGTCCGCCGGCGCGGGCAGCGCACGGAAAGCGCGTGGGGAAAGGATGCGGGAAAAGGACGCGGGAAAAGGACGCGGAAAAAGGGGCGCGAAGCCCGCCGGTGTTGCGCGTCGCCGCCCGGCGGCATCGTCAGTCGCCGGCCGCCGCCGACGTGTTAACATGCGCGTCCTGCCCCGCGTGTCCGCCTGCAATCCAGGCCTGCCGCGCGCGGCATCCTCCCGGCGTTCCGCCGTCAACCGCAACATCATCCGTCATCATGTCCGCAGGCCTCAACCCCGCTCAGAACGAAGCGGTGCGCTACCTCGACGGTCCCTGCCTCGTGCTCGCCGGCGCGGGCAGCGGCAAGACCCGCGTGATCACGCAGAAGATCGCGCACCTGATCGAAGCGAAAGGTTTCGAGCCGCGCCACATCGCGGCCGTCACGTTCACGAACAAGGCCGCGGCCGAGATGCGCGAGCGCGTGTCGAAGCTGTTGGAGGGCAAGACGCTCACCACGCCCGGCAAGGAAGGCCGCAAGGTGCCCGTCAACCAGCTCACCGTGTGCACGTTCCACTCGCTCGGCGTGCAGATCCTGCGTCAGGAGGCCGAGCACGTCGGCCTGAAGCCGCAGTTCTCGATCATGGATTCGGACGACTGCTTCGGGATGATCCAGGAGCAGATCGGCACCACCGACAAGGGCCTGATCCGCAAGATCCAGAGCACGATCTCGCTGTGGAAGAACGGCCTGATCATGCCCGACGAGGCGATGACGATCGCGGCCAACGAGGACGAGCACCAGGCCGCGCTGGTCTACCGCAACTACGTCGCGACGCTGCACGCATACCAGGCGGTCGACTTCGACGACCTGATCCGCCTGCCGGCCGAGCTGTTCGCGAAGAACGAGCAGGTGCGCGACCGCTGGCAGAACAAGCTGCGCTACCTGCTGATCGACGAATACCAGGACACCAACGCGTGCCAGTACGAGCTGCTGAAGCTGCTCGCCGGCCCGCGCGCCGCGTTTACGGCGGTGGGCGACGACGACCAGGCGATCTACGGCTGGCGTGGCGCGACGCTCGAGAACCTCGCGCAGCTCGGCAAGGATTTCCCGAAGCTGCACGTGATCAAGCTCGAGCAGAACTACCGGTCGACGGTGCGGATCCTGACCGCCGCGAACAACGTGATCGCGAACAACCCGAAGCTGTTCGAGAAGAAGCTGTGGTCCGAGCACGGGATGGGCGACTCGATCACCGTCACGCCGTGCAACGACGAGGAACACGAAGCCGAATCGGTCGTGTTCCGGCTGTCCGCGCACAAGTTCGAGCGGCGCACGCAGTTCCGCGACTACGCGATCCTGTATCGCGGCAACTTCCAGGCGCGGATCTTCGAGCAGGTGCTGCGGCGCGAGCGGATTCCGTACGTGCTGTCGGGCGGCCAGTCGTTCTTCGACAAGGCCGAGATCAAGGACCTGTGCGCGTACCTGCGCCTGATCGCGAACGCCGACGACGATCCCGCGTTCATCCGCGCGGTCACGACGCCGCGCCGCGGAATCGGCAACACGACGCTGGAAGCCTTGGGCTCGTTCGCGGGGCAGGCGAAGGTGTCGCTGTTCGAGGCCGTGTACATGGGCGGGATCGAGGCGCGGCTGTCCGCGCGCCAGGTCGAGCCGCTGCGGATGTTCTGCGACTTCATCCAGCGCCTGACCGACCGCGCGGACAAGGAACCCGCGACCGTCGTGCTCGACGACATGATGGAGGCCATTCACTACGAGGCCTATCTGTACGACGCGTTCGACGAGCGGCAGGCGCAGTCGAAGTGGCAGAACGTGCTCGAATTCCTCGAATGGCTGAAGCGCAAGGGCACCAAGCCCGAGACGGAGGCCGTCGACGGCGAGGCCGACGGCTTCCACAACGCCGACGGGCTCGCCGATACCGGCAAGAACCTGCTCGGCCTGATCCAGACCGTCGCGCTGATGTCGATGCTCGAAGGCAAGGACGAGGATCCGGACGCGGTGCGGCTGTCGACCGTCCATGCGTCGAAGGGGCTCGAGTATCCGCACGTGTTCCTGGTCGGCGTCGAGGAAGGCATCATGCCGCACCGCGGCGGCAGCGAGGACGACGGCCCGATCGACAACGAGCGGATCGAGGAGGAGCGCCGGCTGATGTACGTCGCGATCACGCGCGCGCAGCGCAGCCTGCACCTGAACTGGTGCAAGAAGCGCAAGCGGGCGCGCGAGACGGTCGTGTGCGAACCGTCGCGCTTCATCCCCGAGATGGGCCTCGACGAAGCGCCGCCGCCGACGCCGGAGGAAGCGCCGATGACGCCGAAGGACCGGCTCGCGAGCCTGAAGGCGCTGTTGCAGAAGTGACGTGCGAGAGGCGGCCGGCCCGGCCGCCCCGGCAAAAGAAAACCCCCGCGATGCGCGTGCGCCGCGGGGGTTTTTGCTGGCCGGCAGGCGTTACTTCGACGCGTTGACCATATAGTCGACGGCCGCCTTCACGTCGGCGTCGGACGCGCTCGACCCGCCCTTCGGCGGCATCGCGCCCTTGCCGTGCAGCGCGTAGTTGTAGACGGTATCCATCGAGTCCTTCAGGCGCGGCGCCCAGTCCTCCTTGCTGCCGAACTTCGGCGCGCCGAGCACGCCGGCCGCGTGACACGCCTGGCAGACCTGCGTATACAGCGCCTTGCCGGCCGATGCGGCGTCGGCGCTGGCCGGCGCGGCCGCGGGCTTTTCGCCGGCCTTCGGAATCGCGGCGATCGCGGCCATTGCAGCGGCGGCTTGCGCGTTCGACGCGTCGGCGCCCGACGCGCCTGCCGCACCCGCCGCGCCCGCCGCGCCGCTCGCCGCCGGCGCCGCATTGGCGGCCGGGGCAGCCGGCTCGGGGAAGTTCGCGCCGTCGTTGTTCGCCATGTAGACGATCGCGCGCGCGATTTCATAGTCGCTGACGTCGTCGGGATTCGTGCCGCCACGCGGCGGCATCGCGCCCTTGCCCGACAGCGCCGTCTTGAGCAGCGTGTCGAAGCCTTGCGAGATGCGCGGGGCCCAGTCGTCCTTGTTGCCGAACTTCGGCGCGCCGGCGGCGCCCGTGCCGTGACACGTCACGCATACGGCCTTGTAGACTTCCTCGCCGGTCTTGTACGTGCGGGGCGCGTTGGCGTCCTTCACGTCGACCTTCGCGAGCGGCGCGATCCGCGCGGCGACCTGTTCGTCCGATAGCGCGTCCGTGCCTGCGCCCGAGCGGAACGCGTGGTTGGCATAGGTGGCAAACAGGACGATCAGGGCGATCGGAATCGCGAATGATGCGATGACGACGGCAATCAGCTGCCCGGGGGTTTTGACGGGAGATTCGTGGGGTGCTTCGCTCATGCTTGCCTCGTCTCCGTGAATAGGAATTGTGAGCGCGGTGCAACGGCAAAATGGCAGTCCAATGAAGCACGGACGATTATAGACGGAACGTTTACATCACGGCGAGCGGCGCGAAGGCGCGTGTTTACCCGCACGAATGGGGGCCTGACGAGGATTCTGCGGGCAAGGTGGACGCTTCATGGGAAACCGGGTATCCTTGCCGTCTTGCCAATGGTGGGCGGCCGGTTTATTGGGGTCGTTTCACTGTCACACGCGCCCGTAGCTCAATGGATAGAGTACTGCCCTCCGAAGGCAGGGGTTGCTGGTTCGATCCCAGCCGGGCGCGCCAAAAAGCCTGATCAGGCTTTTCAGCGGTTTCTCCCACTTCAGTGAAATTACAGTCAGCCGGCGGCGACGTGCAGCTCGGCGGCCTGCGTGCGACTGTGATGCACTCGTTCAACGTTACCAGCCGTGGTGTTCGTACTCGGAGGCGCCGGATCGTCAGACTCAGGTGATCATCCGCGAAAGAAACGCGATGAACGCACGTACTAACATCCAAATCATCAACGGGCGGACGGAGCGCCGGCCTTTGTGGTGATCCCCTACGCGGACTATATGGCGCAGCACACGCGCGTGGGGCGCATTCTTGGGACCCGATCGGCACCGGAGGAAGACGATTCCGACGCGGCGCGCGCAGTTGTGCCCCCGCCCCACCTGCCCACCAGAACGAATGGTCTTTATGCATGCACTGGCAGCACAGGGCCGGCCAGCGCGGGCCGCGCGGCGATCGGCGAGCCGAATCTTGGGTGCATTTTTATGCGCCCTGGTTATGCGGTCTCTACACCTCGTCGCCTGCTTTCGGCGGTTCGGCCATAATCGCCGCTCACGCAGCACCGGCTTCATGCCGTAAGAGCCTGCCCTCCAGGTGCCAGCCGACCGCGCAAGCGGTGTGTGGGGATGGCCGGTGTTTGCGTGAGCGTCGGGCCGACGCGTTCTCAATTCCAACAAGATTCGACCGTGAAGTTTTCCCGAATTCCCGAGCTTGACCTGCTCCGCTTCCTTGCCGCCATCGCTGTTGTGTTCTTTCACTATGCCTTTCGAGGCTACGCCGGCGACGACTTGACGACCATGCACTATCCGGCGCTCGAGCCGGTCGCGCAGTATGGATTTCTGGGCGTGCACCTGTTTTTTATGATCAGCGGCTTTGTGATCCTGATGACGGCGGGCGACGGAAGCATCAAGCGCTTCATCGCGTCACGCGCATCCCGCCTGCTACCTGCGTTCTGGGTCTGCTGCACGATCACCTTTTTCGTGACGCTCGCGATAGGCGGCGATCGATTCACCGCGACGTGGCCGCAATACCTGGTGAACCTGGTGACGCTCGGCGGTGGCTTCGGCGCCGATCCGATCGACGGCGCGTACTGGTCGCTAGGCGCGGAATTGCGGTTCTACCGCCTGGTCGGCATTTTGCTCATCATCGGCCAGATCCATCGGGCCGAGCGTTGGCTGTATGTGTGGCTGATTGGTACGGTGCTCGTCGAGCTGTTCCCGTTCATCAAGCTCAAGGGCTTCTTGGTGACGGACTATGCAGGCTTCTTCATCGCCGGCGCCGCGTGCTTTCTAATCCGTGCATACGGCTCGTCGCGATCGCGCATCGCGCTCGTCTGCGCCGCGTGGGCTCTGTCGCTTTATCACGAATTCCAGCTCCTGCCGCACTTCAGCGAGAACTTCGGGAAGCCTCTGAATCCGGCGGTCGTCGCGGCCGTGATGACCTCGTTCTTCGTTGTGATGCTTGTGCTGGCGTTGCGCCGCACGCCGATGCTCACCGGCTCGCGATGGGTTTGGTTCGGTGCGGTCAGCTATCCGCTGTATTTGATCCACCAGAACGTCGGCTACATGCTGTTCAATGACGTCGGTTCGGCTGTCGACTGGGTCGTGATGTTTTGGGGTGTTGTTGCTGCAGCGATAGGGGCTGCGCTGCTGGTGCACGTTCTGGTGGAGAAGCCCTCTGCGAGGCCGATGAAGCGAGGCATCTTGCGTATCCTCGGCGCAATGGAACGATGCATACCGGCGCGCTGGCGGCGACACGAAGAGGGGCGCGGCGGGGCCTTCGGCCGCATGTCCCGCCCATAGGAGCACGCTTCAGCCTAGGGGACTCGAACAGGATTGTCTGTACACCGGCAACGCTCGGCCGGCAACACGCCTGCCACGCGCTCGCACGCATCGTGCCGGTACCGCACGGTCCGCGCACGTGCCGGCCGCCGAGCGCCGAGTCGCGTCGCCAGACCACCCCCGGGACGCCACCCGCCTCGCGATGCGACGAATTACGGGTGTTTTGCTCGACTGATCGTCCCTTCGAAACACGGCGAACGTCGCGACAATATCCGCGAGTGTCCTGCCGTCGGCGCCGACGCGCCGGCGTGTCCGCGCCTGCCTTTCATGCGACCTTGCACCCTCCGGCCTGATGGCGGCGGGGGCGCCGGTTGTCGCACGCCGGAAGCGCCGTCCGGGCATCGTCCGGGGCAGTCGCCCGGGCGGCCGGTTCGTCATCCATGCCTATCGCAGACCCAGCGGACCCAGCGGAAGCCCCGCCTATGAACGAAAACCTCCTCGAACGCGGATACCCGTCCGGCGCGGACACGCCGGTCGAGGCACTGCTCGCGTCCGCGCTGGACCATTACGACGCGGGCCGGCTCGACGCCGCCGAGCGTCTGTGCCGGCAGGTGCGGCAGCGCGAGCCCGAGCGGGCCGAGGCGCTGCACGTGCACGGGCTGGTCGCGTTTCGCCGAGGCGATTTCGACGGCGCGGTCGCGGCGATCGCGGACGCGATCCGGCGCGATCCGCAGGCACGCTATTACTACAACCTGGGCACCGTGATGGCCGCGCACAACCGGCCCGCGGCGGCGGCCGAGTGCTTCCGGCAGGCGCTCGCGCTGCAGCCGGACGATGCGGACGCGTACAACAACCTCGGCAACGCGTTGCGCACGCTGAAGGATTGCGAAGGCGCGGTGGAGGCGCTGGGCACGGCGATCCGGCTGCGGCCCGACCACGCGCAGGCCTACAACAATCTCGCGAACGCGATGCTCGATGCGGGCGAACTGGAGGCCGCGCTTGAAGGCTACCGCGCCGCGATCGCGTTGCGGCCGGATCTGCTCGAGCCGCACGACAACCTGCTGTTCGCGTTGAATTACAGCGCGGCCGCCGCGCCGCACGTTCATTTCGATGCCGCGCGGCATTACGGCGCGCAGGCCGCCGCGCGAGCGGTGCCGTACCGCTCGTGGCCGACGGCCGACGGCGCGAGACCGCTGCGGGTCGGCATCGTATCGGGCGACCTGAAGCATCACCCGGTCGGCTATTTCCTCGAAAGCGTGCTGCGCGCGACCGATCGCACGCGCGTGGTGTTCGTCGCGTATCCCACCCGCGATGTCGAGGACGACCTGACACAGCGGCTGCGCCCGCTGTTCGCGGGCTGGACGAGCCTCGCCGCGCTGAGCGACGAGGCCGCGGCCCGGCGGATTCGCGACGATGCGATCGACATCCTGATCGACGCGGCGGGCCACACGATCTTCAACCGGCTCGCGCTGTTCGCGTGGAAGCCGGCGCCGGTGCAGGTGTCGTGGATCGGCTATGTCGCGACCACCGGGCTCGACGCGATCGATTACGTGCTGGGCGATCGCCACGTGCTGCCGGCCGACGAGGAAGCGCATTTCGTCGAGCGGCCGTGGCGCCTGCCCGACAGCTACCTGTGCTACACGCCGCCGCGCGATGCGATCGTGCCGGGCCCGCTGCCGCAACTGGCCGGCGGCGCGGTGACGTTCGGCTATTTCGGCAAGCTCGGGAAGATGAGCGACGCGGTCGTGCGCGTCTGGTCGCGGGTGCTCGCGGCGGTGCCGCGGTCGCGGCTGCTGCTCAAGGCGAGCGAGCTGGCCGGCGCGTACGCGGTGCGCCGCACGCGCGAGCGGTTCGCGCAGCACGGCATCGATCCGGCGCGGCTGCTGCTCGAGCCGAATGCGCCGCGCGGCGAATACCTGGCGTCGTACCGTCGCGTCGACGTGATGCTGAGCCCGTTCCCGTATTCGGGCGGCACGACGACCGCCGATGCGTTGTGGATGGGTGTGCCCGTGCTCGGCATCCGGGGCGACCGGTTCGTCACGCACATCTGCGAAAGCCTGTTGCAGACGGTCGGTCTGGCCGATTGGGTCGCGCGCGACGAAGACGACTACGTCGCGAAGGCCGCGGCCTTCGCGACCGATCCGGCGCAACTGCGGCTGCTGCGGACCGGCCTGCGCATGCAGTTGATCGCGTCGCCGCTGTGCAATGCGCCGCGCTTCGCGCGGCATCTCGAGGACGCGTTCCACGGAATGTGGGCCCGTCGCGCGGACCGGGCCGGCGACATCGCCCGCCCGATCGACTGACTCATCGACCGGACCGCGCGCGAACGACGCAACGACGACATGCAACAGACCACGGACATTCTCGGCGCCGCACTGGCGCATCACCAGGCGGGCCGGCTGGGCGACGCGAAGGCGGGCTACGAGCAGCTGCTCGCGCGCGAGCCCGCGCATCCGGACGCGCTGCATTTCCTCGGGCTGCTGACCTGTCAGGCAGGGCAGCCCGAGGAAGGGATCGCGCTGATGCGCCGCTCGATCGACGCGTATCCGAGCGCGATCTATCACAACAACCTGGGCAACGCGCTGCGCGAGCGAGGCCGGCTCGACGATGCGATCGCTCAGTACCGCGAAGCGGTGCAGCGACAGCCGGACTACGCGGAAGCGCACAACAACCTGGGCGACGCGTTGCGCGAGGCGCGGCAGCCGGATGCGTCGATGCAGCACTGCGCGCAGGCGATCGCGCTGCGGCCGGACTATGCGCAGGCGTACAACAACCTGGGCAACGCGCTGAAGGATCTGGGGCAGGCGGATGCGGCGGTGCTCGCATACGGCAAGGCGATCGAGCATGACCCGCGCTACGCCGATGCGTACAACAATCTCGGCAACGTGCTGACGACGCAGCGCAAATTCGACGCGGCGGTGGACAGCTATCGCGCGGCCGTCGCGCTGGCCCCGGCCAGCCCGATCGCGCACCGCAATCTCGGCGCGGCGCTGCTTGCGCGCGGCGACCGCGACGAGGCGATCGCGACCTTGCGCCATCTCGTCGAACTGGCGCCCGCCGACGCGCAGGCGCGTGTCGATCTCGGTACCGCGTTGCGCAACGCAGGGCAGGCCGACGCGGCGATCGAGCATTTCGAGCGCGCCGCGGAACTGTCGCCGTTGCGCGCCGACGCGCACGCGGGCCTCGCGGAGGTGCTGTACCGCCGGCGGCAGACGGCGCGTGCGGCCGAGTGCATGACGCGTGCGCTCGAGTTGGCGCCCGATCACGGTCCCGCCTACCGCATGCTCGGCGACATGTATCACGATCTGGGCAAGTACGACGCGTCCGTCATGTGCTACCGGGCCGCGACCGAACTCGATGCGAACGACGTCGACGCGCATCATCGCTGCGCGATGGTGCTGCTGAAGCAGAACCGTGCCGACGACGCGCTGCATCACGCGCGCGCGGCGCTCGCATTGAACGACCGCGCGGCGCCCACGCACATGACGCTCGGCGACGTGCTCGGCATGCTCGGCGATGTGGATGGCGAACTCGCGCATTACCGCCGCGCGGTCGAGCTCGACGTGACGAATCCGGTCCTGCACGACCGGCTGATCTTCGCGCTCGCCACGCATCCGTCGATCGACCAGGAAGAGACGCGCCGGGCCGCGCGGCATTTCGGCGAACGCGTCGAAGCCGATGCACGGCCGCTCGCGCATGCCGACACCGGCTCGCGCCCGTCGGGCGGACGACTGCGCATCGGCTGGGTGTCGGGCGACCTGGTGACGCATCCGGTCGGCATTTTCCTCGAAGGCGTGCTGGCGCATCTCGATCGACACCGGCTCGAATTGATCGCCTATCCGACGTCGGCGGCGGAAGACGACACGACCGCGCGCCTGAAACCGTATTTCGACGCGTGGCATCCGCTTCTCGACCTGTCGGACGAACAGGCGGCGCAGCGGATTCGTGCGGATGACATCGACGTCCTCGTCGACCTGTCGGGCCACACGGCGCAAAACCGGCTCGGCGTGTTCGCATGGAAGCCCGCGCCGGTGCAGGTCACGTGGATCGGCTTCTTCGCGTCGACGGGGCTGCGCGCGATCGACTACGTGCTGGGCGACCGGCACGTGCTGCCGGCCGACGAGGAAGCGCATTTCGTCGAGCGGCCGTGGCGGCTGCCCGACAGCTATCTGTGCTTCACGCCGCCGCATCCGGCGGTCGACGTCGGTCCGTTGCCGCAACGCGAGAACGGGGTGACGACGTTCGGCTATTTCGGCAAGCTCGGGAAGATGAACGATGCGGTCGTGCGCGTGTGGTCGCGGGTGCTTGCCGCGGTGCCGGGCGCGCGGCTGTTCCTGAAGGCGGGCGAGCTCGACGGCGCGCATGCGGTGCGTCGGACGGTCGAGCGGTTCGCCCGCAACGGGATAGACGCGAGCCGGCTGGTGATGGAAGGCCGCTCGCCGCGCGCCGATTACCTGACGGCCTATCACCGCGTCGACATGATGCTGAGCCCGTTTCCGTACCCGGGCGGCACGACGACGGCCGAGTCGCTGTGGATGGGCGTGCCGGTACTCGGGATGAAGGGCGAGCGGTTCGTCACGCACATCTGCGAGAGCGTGCTGCAGACGGTCGGCCTCGGCGACTGGATCGCACAGGACGAAGACGACTACGTCGCGAAGGCCGTGGCCGCCGCGGCCGATCCGCAGCGGCTCGGGGCGCTGCGGCAGGCATTGCGCGCGCGGCTGCTCGCGTCGCCGCTGTGCGACGCGCCGCGCTTCGCGAAACATCTCGAGGAGGCGTTTCACGGGATGTGGATGGACAGGACGAACGCCGGCGCCGACGAGCGGGCCGCAGCGGGCGACGAACGGAATTGAGCCGCCCGGCAGGGCGGCGCGCGAACGACGAAACGACGACATGCAACAGACCACGGACATTCTCGGCGCCGCACTGGCGCATCACCAGGCGGGCCGGCTGGGCGACGCGAAGGCGGGCTACGAGCAGCTGCTCGCGCACGAGCCCGCGCATCCGGACGCGCTGCATTTCCTCGGGCTGCTGACCTGTCAGGCAGGGCAGCCGGAAGAAGGGATCGCGCTGATGCGTCGCTCGATCGACGCGTATCCGAGCGCGATCTATCACAACAACCTCGGCAACGCGCTGCGCGAGCGAGGCCGGCTCGACGATGCGATCGCTCAGTACCGCGAAGCGGTGCGGCGGCAGCCGGACTACGCGGAAGCGCACAACAACCTGGGCGATGCGCTGCGGGAGGCGCGGCAGCCGGATGCGTCGATGCAGCACTGCGCGCAGGCGATTGCGCTGCGGCCGGACTATGCGCAGGCATACAACAACCTGGGCAACGCGCTGAAGGATCTCGGTCAGGCGGATGCGGCGGTGCTGGCATACGGCAAGGCGATCGAGCATGACCCGCGCTACGCCGACGCGTACAACAATCTCGGCAACGTGCTGACGACGCAGCGCAAGTTCGACGCGGCGGTGGACAGCTATCGCGCGGCCGTCGCGCTGAACCCGGGCCGGGCGATCGTGCACGGCAATCTCGGCACCGCGCTGCTCGCACGCGGCGACCTCGACGAATCCATCGCGACGCTGCGTCGGGCGGTCGAACTCGATCCGCTGGATCCGCAGGTCCACAACTGTCTCGGCAGCGCGCTGCGTGAAGCGGGCCGGAACGACGAAGCGATCGAGCATTTCGAACGGGTTGTCGAACTGTCCGGCGGCGACGTCGACGCACACCTCAACCTGAGCCGGGCGCTGAAGAGCCAGAACCGGATCGAGGAGTCCGTCGAGGCCGGCAAGCGGGCCATCGAGCTGGATCCGCGCCGCGCGGAAGGCTATGTGAACCTGGCCCACGCGTATTACTGGCTGGACCGCGTCGACGACGCGATCGTGCAGTACCGCCATGCGCTCGAATTCGATCCGGATTCGGCGGACATTCACCAGAACCTGTCGATCGCGCTGTGCCAGGCGCGGCGCGTCCATGAAGCGCTGGAAAGCGCGCAGGCCGCCGTCGCACTCGAACCCGGCACCGCGCGCCGGCATGCGCATCTCGCGGACGTGCTGCGCAAGACCGGCGACGTCGACGCGGCGATCCGGTGTTATCGCCGCGCGCTGGAGTGCGATCCCGACAATCCGGGCACCTACACGTCGCTGCTGTTCTGCCTCGCGGGCCAGACCAGCTTCGACCCCGAAGCGTATCTGGCGGATGCGCGCGTGTTCGGCGCGCGCATGTCGATGCACGCGCAGCCGTGGCGGCACCGGCCGGCGCCGCTGAACGGGCGCAGGTTGCGTGTCGGCTTCGTGTCGGGCGATTTCCGGCGGCACCCGGTCGGCATCTTTCTCGAAAGCGTCGTCGCGCATCTCGATCGGTCGCGGCTCGAACTGGTCGCGTTCACGACGTTCGACACCGAGGACGACTACACCGCGCGGCTGAAGCCGCATTTCGACGGCTGGCATCGCATCACGGATCTCGGGACGGAGCAGACGGCCCGACGCATCCACGAAGAGCGGATCGACGTGCTCGTCGATCTGGCCGGGCATACGGCGCACAACCGGCTGCCTGCCTTTGCGTGGAAGCCGGCGCCGATCCAGGTGAGCTGGCTCGGCTTTTTCGCGTCGACCGGCATCGCGGAGATGGACTATTTCCTCGGCGATGCGCACGTGCTGCCGGCCGCCGAGGAAGCGCACTTCGTCGAGCGGCCGTGGCGGCTGCCGGACAGCTACCTGTGCTTCACGCCGCCGCCGTACGACGTGCAGGTCGGCCCGCTGCCGATGCTGCGCAACGGGCACATCACGTTCGGTTGCTTCGGCAAGCTCGTGAAGGTGACCGACGACGTGGTGCGCGTCTGGTCGCGCCTGCTGCACACCGTGCCGGGCGCGAAGCTGCTGCTCAAGGCGTATGAACTCGCGGTCGAGGACATCTGCGATGCGACGCGCGCGCGCTTCGCGGCGCACGGCATCGACGCCGACCGCCTGATCCTCGAGCAGGGCTCGTCGCGCGACGCGTACTTCGCTGCGTACAACCGCGCGGACGTGATGTTGAGCCCGTTCCCGTACCCGGGCGGCACGACGACGGCCGAGTCGCTGTGGATGGGCGTGCCGGTGCTCGGGATGAAGGGCGAGCGGTTCGTCACGCACATCTGCGAGAGCCTGCTGCATGCGGCCGGACTCGGCGACTGGATCGCGAGCGACGAAGCGGACTACATCGCGAAGGCCGTCGCGTTCTCCCGCGATCGCGGCGAGCTCGCGGCGATGCGTGCCGGGTTGCGTCAGCAGATGCAGCGTTCGCCGCTCGGCGACGCGAAGCGGTTCGCCCGCCACCTCGAGGACGCGTTCCACGGCATGTGGGACGCGTGGCTCGCCGGCACCCCGGACGACGCGCCGGCGCGGTAACGGCCGCGGCCGGTCAGGCGCCGCGCCGCCGGGCATCGCGGCGCGCTTCGGCGCGGTGCGACGCATGCGGACGTCCCCCCAAAAAAAAGAAGCCGCATCGCTGCGGCTCTTCGAGGAGTGCGCCCTCGCGGGCGTCGTTGTTGTTCTCGTTCGTTACACGTCGGTGCGGTTCAGCCGAGCATCCCGGTCGACTGATAACGCGATGCCGCGTCGATGCGCTGCAGCGCCAGCCGATGGTTCGTCATCAGCCGTTCGCGGCCGGCCTTCGCCTGTTCGGTGATGATCGCGTCGAGCCGCTGGATCTCGCGGACGATCGCGAGCGCATCCGGCGTCTGGTCCGCGTCGAGCGACATCAGCAGCGTCGCGCGTTCGTCCACGAGCGCGGCGGCGCGCTCCCATGCGTCGTGCGAGACGGCGTCCGCGAGCGCGTGCGTGAGCGCCAGCGCGCGTGTCAGCGAAGTGTGTTCCATGGCGAGTAGTCCTCGTGGGCGGCGGCCGGGTGCCGGTCCGTCACTTGTTGGTGGCGAGCGTGCCGGCGCTGCTCGCACCGCCGAACAGCTGCGTCAGGTACTGCTGGTTGTTCTGCATCTTCGTCATCAGCGTGTTGAGCGCGGTGAACTGCGCGTTGTACTGCGCCGTGAGCGAGGCCTGGTAGTTCTTCAGCTGCGTCGCCTGGTCCTGCAGATTCGATAGGTCCTTGTTCAGCGAGGCCGTGCGCTGGTCGATCAGGCCGCCCGTCTGCGAGTACGAATTCGCGAAGTTGTTCAGCGCGACCCCGACGCCGTTCGTCGAGTTGAAGATCGCCGAGACGGCCGAGCCGTTGGTCGTGAGTGCGGTCTGCAGCTTCGTGCTGTCGACCGTCAGCGTGCCGTCGGTGTTCAGGTTGATGCCGATCGACGACAGGCTGTAGGTCTTGCCGCCCGACGTGACGCCGCCGCTGAGCGCGGTCGCGAGGCCGTTCGTGATCGAGTTCAGCATCGCGTCGCCGAGCAGCGGGCCGGCCGTCGAGCCCGACGACGTGGTCGTGTACGACGACAGGCTCGATGCCGTCGTGACGAAGGTCGAGTACGCCTTCGCGAAATTGTTGATCGCCGTCGTGATGCCGGTCGTGTCCTGCGCGATCGTGAGCGTCTGCGTCGTGTTGACCGCGGCGGCCGTCAGGTTCAGCGTGACGCCGGTCAGCGCGTTGGAGAGCTGGTTCGTCGCGCTCGTCACGGTGCTGCCGGCGATCGTGATGTTGGCGTCCGCGGCAGGCGTCACCGTGTTGTAGGTCGACTGCGTCGAGTCGAGCTTGCTGTTCAGGCCGGCGCCCGCGGTGATCGACACCGTGTTCGCCGCCCCCGTGTTGTTCGACGAGAGCACCAGGTGCTGGCCGTCGGACGCGTTGATCACGGTGGCCGTCACGCCCGGGTTGTTCGAGGCCTTGTTGATGTTCGCGGCGATCGTCGCGAGCGTATCGGTCGACGAGACCGACAGCTGCATCGAGCCGGTGCCGACGCCGACGGTCAGCGTGCCGCTGCCGATCGTGTCGGACGACGTGAGCGCCGGCGAAGAAATCGAGTTGGCGGTCGCGACCGCGTTGACTTTCACCGCGTACGTGCCGGCCGCCGCGCCGCTCGCGGTGGTGGCGGTGAGGCCGGAGCCGCTGGCCGTCGCGGTCAGCGCCGACAGCGCCGTGCCGTCGGTGAGGCCCTTCAGCGCCGTTTGCAGCGCCGCGAGCTGCGACTTGATCTGCCCGATCGCGGACAGTTCGGTGTTGTCGGACGTTTGCTTGTTCGCGAGTGCGGTCGTTTGCGCGGCGGTCTTCGCGGTGACGAGCGCGGAGACGAGCGAATTGACGTCGAGCGACGACTTCGTCGAGCCGCTGATGAGGGACTGCGCAGCCTGCTGGAGCGCGGTGTTCAGGTCGCTGGAGGACGTGGTGGTGGTGGTCGTCGAGGTCATTCGGGTGCTCCGGTCCGCATCGCCGGACAGGTTCGGGCGAATCGCGCGTCGGTGTCGAACAAGCGCGCAACGGGAGGTGAGCCTCCCGGGTGCGCGATGAAAAGGCGCGGGCGCCGGACCCAGGTCGCGGCGCCCGTGCCGGCGGACGGCGCGTCGCGAGACGCGCGCCGCCGGTCGTGGGGTATTAACCCAGGAGCTTCAGGACTTGCTGCGGCAGCGAGTTCGCTTGTGCCAGCACCGAGATACCTGCTTGTTGCAGCACTTGCGCCTTGCTCAGGTTCGCCGTTTCCGTCGCGAAGTCCGCGTCGGTGATCTGCGAACGGGCTGCCGACATGTTGGTCGATTGCGTCTGCGTGTTCGTGATGGCCGACTGGAACGTGTTCTGCGTTGCGCCGAGCGTTGCCTGGAACGTGTTGACCTTCGTCAGCACTGCGTCGATCGAGCCCATCGCGGCTTGCGAATCCGTGACGCTCGAAACCGTCAGCGCGGAGAGGCCGAGGTTTGCCGAGTCCCAGCTCTGCGAGCCGAAGTTCGCTGCGATCGTCTGGCCGTTGATTGCGCCGATCTGGAAGCTGACCGTGCCCAGGCCTTGCAGGACGGATTGACCGTTGAACGTCGTTTGCGTTGCGACGCGCGAGATTTCCGTCAGACGGGTCGAGACTTCCGACTGCAGGTTTGCACGTGCGTTGGAGTCGAGCGAGCCGTCGCCTGCTTCAACTGCCAGCTGGCGGATACGTTGCAGGTTGTCGACGATCGACTGGAGCGCGCCGGCGGTCGTCTGGACCATCGAGATGCCGTTGTTCGCGTTCGACACGCCTTGGTTCAGCGCGTTGATCGCGGCCGTCTGGGTCGTCGCGATTGCGAGGCCCGCTGCGTCGTCCGCTGCGCTGTTCACGCGCTTGCCCGACGACAGGCGGTTGATCGCTTGCGACAGCGCGTTTTGCGAGCCCGACAGGTTCGTCTGCGTCGACAGCGAAAGGATGTTGGTGTTGATGTTCAGCATTTGCTTCCTCGTTTTGGAAAATGCCTGAGTACAGACAGGATCAGGTTCGTTTTCGGCGTTGCGCTTTATCGCGAGTGGCGCTGCCCGCCTTTCCTGGTTGACGGCGGCACCCGGCGAAAACTTTAGAGGGATGTGTGAGGAAAATCGGGACGGAAGCATGCCGCTGCCGCGAAGTCCGCGCCTGGTATGGCTGGCAGCGATTTCGGCGGGGTTGCGCGACGGTCTCGTTGGACGGTTTATGCGGCCGCGCCGCGCGGGGCGGCGAACCGGGATCGACAAAAGGATAGTTTTGTCTGTGATTTCCTGATATGATGGCGGGCTGAATTGAGATTTTCTGTCAAGCCTGTGCCGTCCCGGCACTCTTGCTGGCAGTCAAACGCGGCGCTGCACGCGGCTTGTGAAGCGTACTCGCGGTGCTTTGTGCCTCTCTTTTCCGGCCTCCGAGGCCGTATTTCCGCTCGTTTCGCCTGTTGTGGGGACGCCCGGATGGCCGGTGCGTGGCGCTTGGCCGCTACGTTTTTGACCGTTTAAGCAATTTAGGAACGACATGACGACGATTCTTCTGAAAGAAAACGAGCCGTTCGAAGTGGCGATTCGCCGCTTTCGCCGTGCTATCGAAAAAAATGGCCTGATCGCTGAACTGCGCGAACGCCAGTCCTACGAAAAGCCGACCGCAGTCCGCAAGCGCAAGAAGGCAGCAGCCGTCAAGCGCCTGCACAAGCGCCTGCGCAGCCAGATGCTGCCGAAGAAGCTCCACTAAGAGCATCTACGGTTCGCCGCGAAACGGCGGAGCGTGCTTCGAAAGAAGCCGCTCCGCCGTTTTGCTTTTCGGGCCGGAAAAAACGGCTTCGATCTCGGGAATCAAGCCTTGGCGGGGTGGCCGCCTGGCGGCGACGCGGGGGTTCGACGGATTGCCGGGCCGTTGCGGGCCGGCGCGGGGTTCGTTCCGAAGTCGTCGTCGCGACGCTCGGCGTCGGCGTGACGCGATCGGCATCTGTTTGAAGAAACGCAGCGCGTGCGTGCGAGCCGCGCACGACGCGATGACGTATCGATGCACCGACCCGGCCCGCCGGGCGGCGCTGCGTCGCCGTCAGCCTGCCTTGCGGCGCCGCGCCGGCTGCTGCTTGCCGCCGAGCGCCGCGCATTTGGCGTGACACGGGCAGCCGGTCTCATGGTCGTTGACCATCCCGGTTGCCTGCATCAGCGCGTAGCAGATCGTCGAGCCGACGAACTTGCAGCCGTATTCCTTCAGCGCCTTGCTGAGCGCATCGGACTCGGCGGTCGACGCGGGCGCGTCGCGATACGACTGCCACGCGTTCTGCACCGGCGTATGGTCGACGAACGACCACAGGAATTGCGCGAGCGACCCGTGGTCGTCGCGAATGCGCTGCACGGCCCGCGCATTGGTCACCGCGGATTCCACCTTCGCGCGATTGCGCACGATGCCCGGATTTTCGAGCAGCTTCTCGATGCGCTTCGGCGTGAAGCGCGCGACCGCGTCGACATCGAACTCGGCGAACGCCTCGCGATAGCCGGCGCGCTTGTTCAGGATCGTCGACCACGACAGCCCCGCCTGCGCGCCTTCCAGAATCAGCATTTCGAACAGATGGCGATCGTCATGCGACGGCACGCCCCACTCGGTATCGTGATAGTGAGCATCCGCTTCCGTCCTTACCCAGTTGCACCGCTGCGACATCGTCAGCCTCGTTCCAGAGTCGATTCGATCGTGCCAGCATAGCGGAAGGTCCATTCGCGGCATAGCTGGCCGAACGGCAGATGGGCGCGCGGCGCCGATCCGGTTAAGCTTGGCGCCTGTTCGAATCAGCAGGATCAACGCATGACGGCACTACTTTTTGCGATCGGCATCGACGGCGGCGGCACCGGCACCCGTGCGGTACTGGCCGACCGGCACGGGCGCGAGCTCGCACAGGGGCGCGGCGGCCCGTCGGGGCTCGGCCTCGGCATCGAGCGCGCGTGGGCATCGATCGGCGCGGCCTGCGCCGACGCCTTCACGCGGGCCGGGCTCGCGTTCGACTGGTCGCAATGCGCGCTCGGTTGCGGGCTCGCGGGCGTCAACAACGCCGCGTGGCTCGCCGCGTTCCGTGCGCAGGCGCCGCTCGACGCGCTCGCGATCGAGAGCGACGCGTATACGACCGTCGTCGGCGCGCACGGCGGCGCGCCGGGGCTCATCGTCGCACTCGGCACGGGCAGCATCGCGGCGGCGCTCGACGCGGCGGGCGACTGCCGCATCGCGGGCGGCTTCGGTTTTCCGTCCGGCGACGAGGCGAGCGGCGCGTGGCTCGGCATGCGCGCGCTTGCATACGCGCAGCAGGCGCTCGACGGCCGCGTGCCGCGCGACGCGTTCGCCGGCGCGCTGCTCGCGGAAACGGGTGTGCACGATCGCGACGCGCTCGTCCAGTGGTCGTGCGATGCGAACCAGACGATCTACGCGCGCCTCGCGCCGATCGTGTTCGCGCACCGCGACCATCCTTGTGCGGCGGCGCTGATCGCGCAGGCCGGCGAAGAGATCGGCAAGATGATCGACGCGCTCGATCCGCGGCAGGCGTTGCCGGTCGCGCTGTGCGGCGGGCTGGCCGACGCGCTGGCGCCGGCCGTGCCGGCGCGCCACGCGGCCCGGCTGCGCGCGCCGCTCGACGATTCCGCGCACGGCGCGTTGTGGCTTGCGTTGCAGGCATTGAGGGCAGCCGAAGCGGGGTGAGCGGTTCAAATGGGCAGCGTGCGGTGAGTGGTGAGCCGGCCGGGCAGGCCGAATGGCCCGAAACCGGCTCGTTCCCCAACCGCCCGGCGGCCCCGCGGGCACGACGTTAAAATGGCGGTTCCGCAGCGTCCTGCGCGCCATTCACCCGTCCCCATGTACAAAGTCATCGCCACCGATCTCGACGGCACCCTGCTGAACAGCGACCACCAGCTCGATCCGTACACGATCGAGACCGTCCGCCGGCTCGACCGCGACGGCCTGCAATTCGTGATCGCGACGGGGCGCCACTATGCGGACGTCGCCGGCATCCGCGACGTGCTGGGCATCCGGCCGTACCTGATCACGTCGAACGGCGCGCGCGTGCATGCGCCGGACGACACGGCGATCCACGCGCAGGACATCGATCCCGCGATCGTCCGCGGCCTCGTGCAGCCGGGCGTGACCGGCGCGCACGGGCGCGTGATCGTCAACCTGTTCACCGACCGCGGCTGGCTGATCGACCGCGACGCGCCGCACCTGCTCGAATTCCACCAGGATTCGGGATTCCGGTACGACGTGATCGACATGTCCGCGCACGACGGCGCCGATATCGCGAAGGTGCTGTACATCGGCGAGCCGGCCGATCTGGCGGTGGTCGCCGAGCAGATGCGCGTGCGGTTCGGCGATGCGCTGTACGTCACGTATTCGCTGCCCGACTGTCTCGAAGTGATGACCGCCAACGTGTCGAAGGGCCGCGCGCTGCGTGCGGTGCTCGCGCGGCTCGGCGTCGACGCCGGCCACTGCATCGCGTTCGGCGACAACATGAACGACATCGACCTGCTCGAAACGGCCGGTCACGCGTTCATGATGAACAACGCGAACCCCGACCTGATCGCGCACCTGCCGCACATCCCGCGGATCGGCAACAACTTCGACGCGGGCGTCGCCCGCCACCTGCGCACGCTGTTCGCGCTCGAGGACACCCTCGACGGCGTCGCCGCTTCCTGAGCGGCCATGAAAAACGGGCGCCAGCGGCGCCCGTCCAAATTACCTGCCTCTATGTTGTTCGACAGCGTGAGGCTCGCTGCTCTGCTCGCGTGACCCCGTAGCGTTTTATTCGTTGGTGCGAGCGGATGCGGGCAGGAGGCCGACGGCATCGTCGCGCCCCGCGATGAGCGGATAGACGATCCCCGCGATTGCCGCACCGATGATCGGCGCGATCCAGAACAGCCACAGCTGGCCGATCGCCTCGCCGCCCACGAACAGCGCCGGGCCGGTCGAGCGGGCCGGGTTCACCGACGTGTTGGTGACCGGGATGGAGATCAGGTGAATCAACGTCAGGCACAGGCCGATCGCGATCGGCGCGAAGCCGGCCGGCGCGCGCTTGTCGGTGGCGCCGAGAATCACGAACAGGAAGAAGGCCGTCATCACGACTTCGCAGATGAACGCCGCGCCGAGCGAGTAATGGCCGGGCGAGCGCTCGCCGAAGCCGTTCGTCGCAAAGCCGCTGCCGACGACGTCGAAGCCCGGCTTGCCGGTCGCGATCAGGTACAGCACGAACGCACCCAGCGTGGCGCCGACCACCTGCGCAACGATGTACGGCGCGAGATCGCGCGCCGGGAAGCGGCCGGCGACCGTCAGGCCGACGCTCACCGCCGGATTCAGGTGGCAGCCCGAAATATGGCCGATCGCGAATGCCATCGTCAGCACGGTCAGGCCGAAGGCGAGTGCGACGCCGGCAAAGCCGATGCCGAGGCCCGGAAAGGCGGCGGCCAGCACGGCGCTTCCGCACCCGCCGAGCACCAGCCAGAACGTGCCGAATACCTCTGCAGCCAGACGCTGAGAAAGATTCATGTAAGGACCTCGTTCAAGTGGGTTGAAGACAAACGGGCGACCGGAGTTTTATTCCGACGCCCGGAATTGGTCTGGATTATAGGAAATGAATCGGCTTCGCGAGGGTCAACGATTGTTAAATTTGAATGGCGGGCGAATGGCTTTTATTAGAATAAGTCCGCATTCTCGATATCGACGAATCGGTTAAAGATGACAGCATTAAATTCGAAGAGCAGGGCGGCAGTACGATGACGTAACGGATGTTGGCGTTCCGGCCGGACTCGCTGGAGCCGCATCATGGAAAAGGGGAGTCGAAAAATGTCTCAATACGCGAAACTCAAGGCGCAGATCGCCGAGCTGCAGGCCCAGGCGGACGACGTGCGTCGCCAGGAAGTGGCGACGGTGATCGCCGACGTCCAGCGGATGATTGCCGAATATGGCCTGACGGCCGAGGACCTGGGCTTCGCGGAGCGCGCGCGGCGCGGCCGTCCGCCGAAAAAGGCGCCGCTGCCCCCGAAATACCGCGACCCGAAGTCGGGCGCAACCTGGAGCGGGCGCGGCAAGCCGCCGAATTGGATCGTCGGGAAAAACCGCGATCGTTTCCTGATCGAATGACCGCGCAAAAAGAAAGAGCCGCATCGACGATGCGGCTCTTTGGCGTTTTCGGAATTTTCACGCCGATTTCGGCGCGAATTTCACCGGATATTTCCTGACGAATTTCGGCGTCAGGCGCCCGCGACCTGACGCAAGACCGGCCGTTTTGCCGCCGTGCAAAGCGATTCGTAAGTTTCGACATAACGCCGCGCCATCGCTTTCGAGCTGAAGCGCGTATCGAAACGTGCGCGGATCGCGTCGCGCGACAGGCTGTCGATCCGGTGCAGCGCACCGACGGCGCCCTGCACGTCCTCGACGATGAAGCCGGTCACGCCGTCCTCGATCACTTCCGGCACCGAGCCGCGGTTGAACGCGACGACCGGCGTGCCGCAGGCCATCGCCTCGATCATCACCAGGCCGAACGGCTCCGGCCAGTCGATCGGGAACAGCAGCGCCTTCGCGCCGGACAGGAACGCCGGCTTCTGCGCCTCGTTGATCTCGCCGATGAATTCGACGTGCGCCTCGCCGAGCAGCGGCTCGATCACTTCCTTGAAGTAATCGGCGTCGGCCTTGTCGACCTTCGCGGCGATCTTCAGCGGCAACCCGCTTTGCGCGGCGATCCGGATCGCGGTGTCGACCCGCTTTTCGGGGCAGATCCGGCCGAGGAACGCGAGGTATTCGGGCTTCACGTGCGGTTGCGGCGTGAGCAGCGTGTCGGGCAGCCCGTGATACACGGTGCCGGCCCACGCGGCCTGCGGCAGCGGCTTGCGCTGGTTGTTCGAGATCGACACGACCGGCGCGTCCGGGAAGGCGTCGAACACCGGCTGCAGCTCCGGCAGGTCGAGGCGGCCGTGCAGCGTCGTCACGTAAGGCGTATCGAGGCGCGACATCAGCGAGAACGGCATGTAGTCGAGGTGGAAGTGCAGCACGTCGAATTCGTGCGCGACACGGGCGACCTGTTCGATCAGGCGCATATGGGGCGCCATCGAGTCGCGGATCGACGGGTCGAGCCGCAGGGCGCGCGGCCATGCCGCCTCGAGACGGGCGGACGTGACGGAGTCGCCGCTCGCGAACAGCGTCACGTCGTGGCCAAGCTCGACGAGCGCCTCGGTGAGGTAGGACACGACACGCTCGGTGCCGCCATAGAGTTTCGGCGGGACAGCTTCGTAAAGCGGCGCGATCTGGGCAATACGCATGGGCGTTCTCCGGTGTCGACCAGCGCAGGGCGCTCGAGTGCGCATGCTGGTCAGATGCAGGGTTGCGGAACTCGCCGACGCACGCGCTCTGCGGTACGTGGCCCGGTCCGGGGCGCGGTGCGCGGGAGGCCGGGCGGCAAGCTGCGGGGCGGGCCGGCACGGCTCCCGCCGCCGCCCATTGGAGTCCATTATCGATATCGCCTTCAGGGGTTCGAGTGTTTTTTCAAACACTTAAGGCTTGTTACACCATGAAATACGCGAAAACCCCGATAAAAAGGGTGCGGAAACATAAAGCGATATGGCAACGAGAATTGTTGCGCTATCGTGAAAAACCACTATAATTTTTACCGATTCACTTTCCGGCAGCCTTGTCGGAAGGCCTCCAGCCGGATTTGTCCCATGCGGTACCGCATCGTCGACGAATTCGCGCGTCACTCGCCCCGCCGTTTGTTCCCTTTCAATTCGCTTTGTCGGAAAAATTCCTACACGGTTTACAGACAAATCCTGCGCGGCATACGCCACTTCGCTGATACCGACATAAATCCCGTTTGGCCAAAATTCGCCCTGTAAGACTATAAACGTGCCGACGGTGCGCCCAGCGCGGCCTGATCGAGCAAACGTTTTCATAACATGAAAGGCCAAAGCAAAGCTCTTAACGGGGGAATCATGAGCGCCACCAGCGAAATGCTCAGTGAGATCAAAGAGGTCAACCTGTCGTACCTCCTCCTCGCGCAGCGCCTGCTGCGGGAAGACAAAGCGATGGGCATGTTCCGCATGGGCGTGTCCCAGGAACTGGCCGACGTGCTCGCGAACCTCACGCTCGCCCAGACCGTGAAGCTCGCCGCATCGAACCAGATGTTGTGCCGCTTCCGCTTCGACGATCACGCGTTGCTGTCGTCGCTCGCCGACAAGGGGCGCAGCGACGTCGTCACGCACGCGCATTCGGCCATCCTGATGGCCGGCCAGCCGGTCGAAAGCGTCCGCTGATCCTTCCCGCCTTGCGTTCGTCCCGGCGCGCCGCGCCGGCCGGCGGCGCTTTGGCCACTCATCCGAACAACGTCAAGCGGACGGTTATTCACCATGGCAAGCAAAAGCGTCGTGATCGAGGTGAAGGAAATCACCCTCGCCATCGAACTGATCGAACTGGGCGCCCGGCTGCAGCTGCTGGAGGCGGAAACGAGCCTGTCGCGCGATCGCCTGATCAAGCTGTACAAGGAGCTGAAGGGCGCGTCGCCGCCGAAGGGGATGCTGCCGTTCTCGACCGACTGGTTCATGACGTGGCAGCCGAACATCCACTCGTCGCTGTTCTACAACATCTACCGGTTCATGCAGGATCACGGCCGCTGCGAGCCGATCCAGTCGATCGTGAAGGCGTACCGGCTCTATCTGGAGCACGTGAACCTGTCCGGCGACGAGGCCGCGCTGAGCCTCACGCGCGCGTGGACGCTGGTGCGCTTCTTCGACTCGGGGATGCTGCAGATGACCCCGTGCACGCGTTGCGGCGGCCACTTCGTCGCGCATGCGCATGATCCGCATCAAGGTTTCGTGTGCGGCCTCTGCCAGCCGCCGTCGCGCGCGGGCAAGACCCGCAAGGCCGCCGCCGCGCGCGCCGAGCTGTCCGCTGCCGCGGCCTGAGCGCCTTCGGGCGGGGCGCGAGCGGACGCCGGACGGCCGCCGCGCGCCGCGCGAACCGGCCGGGGCTTGCTGGTAAACACCGCCGCGCCGCCGCGGCACGACCGCGAAAGTTTTCCTGCCGACTGCCGTAAACCTGATTAACGGCGGTCTCCCCGCCGGTCATTCGTGAGGGACAGGCAGTGCTGATTATCGTGGGAACACTCGTGACGCTGTTGTCCGTCTTCGGCGGTTACGCGCTGGCAGGCGGGCATCTGGGCGCATTGATCCAGCCGGTCGAGATCCTGATGATCGCGGGCGCGGGCGTCGGCGCGTTCATCCTCGGCAACGGCATGAAGACCATCAAGGGGACGCTGCGTGTGCTGCCGACGCTCTTCAAGGGCTCGAAGTACACCAAGGACGTCTATATGGAGCTGATGGCGCTCCTGTACGTGCTGCTCGCCAAGGCGCGCAAGGAAGGCACGCTGACGCTCGAGGCCGACATCGACGATCCGGACAAGAGCCCGATCTTCACGCAATACCCGAAGATCCTCGCCGATCGCCACATCGTCGAATTCCTGACCGATTACCTGCGCCTGATGGTGGGCGGCAACATGAACGCGTTCGAGATCGAGAGCCTGATGGACGAGGAGATCGAGACGCACCACGCCGAAGGCGAGGGCCCGGCGCACGCGCTGATGCGCGTCGGCGACGCGATGCCGGCGTTCGGGATCGTCGCGGCCGTGATGGGCGTCGTCCACACGATGGCATCCGCCGACAAGCCGCCCGCGGTGCTCGGCGCGATGATCGCGCAGGCGCTGGTCGGCACGTTCCTCGGGATCCTGCTGTCGTACGGGCTGATCGGGCCGCTCGCGAGCCTCGCGGAGCAGCGCGTGGCCGAGTCGACCAAGATGTTCCAGTGCATCAAGGTGACGATCCTCGCGAGCCTGAACGGCTATGCGCCGGCGATCGCGGTCGAATTCGGCCGCAAGGTGCTGTTCTCGACCGAGCGGCCGTCGTTCACCGAGCTCGAAGAGCACGTGCGCCGCGTGAAGGCGAAGTGACGCGGAGCGTTCGATGAGCAAGAACAAGGATCGCGCGATCGTCGTGAAACGGGTGGCCCCGCAGAAGAAGGGCCACCACGGCGGCGCATGGAAGCTCGCCTATGCCGACTTCATGACCGCGATGATGGCGTTCTTCCTGCTGATGTGGCTGTTGAGCTCGGTCACGCCGGTGCAGCTGAAGGGGATCGCCGAGTACTTCAACACGCCGCTGAAGGCCGCGCTGTTCGGCAGCGGCGATCGCAGCTCGCAGGACTCCAGCATCATCAACGGCGGCGGCCGCGACCTGTCGAGCCTCGACGCCGGCTCGCTGCGCCGCACCGACGGCACGACGTCGCTCGCCGACCGCGTCGCGAAGGCCGGCGACGACAAGACGCGCTCGCAGGCGCAGGGCGCGCAGGACCGGCTCGAGCAGACGCGCCTGCACGACCTGCAGATCAAGCTGATGGCGGCGATCGAGGCGAACCCGACGCTGCGCCAGTTCAAGCAGCAGATCCGCATCGATTCGACGCTGATGGGGCTGCGCATCGAGATCGTCGATACGCAGAAGCGGCCGATGTTCGCGATGTCGAGCGACCACGTCGAGCCGTACATGCGCGACATCCTGCGCGAGATCGGCAAGACGCTGAACGACGTGCCGAACCGGATCATTGTCCAGGGCCACACCGACGCGGTGCCGTACGCGGGCGGCGAGGGCGGCTACAGCAACTGGGAGCTGTCGGCCGACCGCGCGAACGCGTCGCGCCGCGAGCTGATCGCGGGCGGCATGGACGAGGCGAAGGTGCTGCGCGTGCTCGGCCTCGCGTCGACGCAGAACCTGAACAAGGCCGATCCGCTCGATCCGGAAAACCGCCGGATCAGCGTGATCGTGCTGAATCGCAAATCCGAAGACGCGCTGATGCGCGACGACGCGACGACCACGACGCTGTCGGCCGACGCGGCGGGCTCGAAGCTGCTGGCCCAGCAGCTCGACGGCCCGGCGCCGGCCGCGCGACCGGCGCTCGCGAGCGCCGTCGCCGTGGCGCCGAAACCCTGACGTTTCCCAGATTTCGAGACAGACATGATCCGAACCATTCTCGCCATCGACGACTCGGCGACCATGCGCGCGCTGCTGCAGGCGACGCTGGCGCAGGCCGGCTACGACGTGACGGTGGCGCCGGACGGCGAAGCCGGCTTCGACATGGCGGCCACCGTGCCGTACGACCTGGTGCTGACCGACCAGAACATGCCGCGCAAGAACGGGCTCGAGGTGATCGCCTCGCTGCGCAAGCTGACGGCATACGCGGATACGCCGATCCTCGTGCTGACCACCGAAGGCAGCGATGCCTTCAAGGACGCCGCGCGCGACGCGGGCGCGACCGGCTGGATCGAAAAGCCGATCGACCCGGCCGTGCTGATCGACCTGGTCGCGACGCTCTCCGAGCAGACCGCCTCCTGACATGTACGCGACGAATTCAACCGGTGACCGGGCATGACTCTCGACATCACGCAGTTCTACCAGACCTTTTTCGACGAAGCGGACGAGTTGCTCGCGCAGATGGAGCAGCTGCTGCTGAACCTCGATGTCGGCTCGCCCGACCCCGAGGATCTGGCCGCGATCTTCCGCGCCGCGCATTCGATCAAGGGCGGCGCGGCGACCTTCGGCTTTTCCGCGCTGACCGAGACGACCCACATCCTCGAGTCGCTGCTCGACCGCGCGCGCAACCATGAGCTGACGCTGACCAAGGAAATGGTCGACGCGTTCCTCGAGACCAAGGACGTGCTGTCCGACCAGCTGGTCGACTATCGCGCCAGCGCGGAACCGGACGCGGCGGCTGCCGCGACGATCTGCGCGAAGCTCGAACGTCTGAAGGCCGAGAGCGGCGCGGGTGCGCCCGCGGCCGCGGACGTCGCGCCTGCGGTGCCGGCCGAGGCGGCCGCACCGGCGCCGGCGCCCGTCGCCGACGACCGCGCGCCCGATCACGTGGTCGAACAGGCCGTCGCGGCCGCGCATCCGGCGGACGACGCCGGCGCGGGCGGCCCGCACCTGAAGATCACGCTCGTCGGCGTCGACGCGAAGGACCAGGCGCTGCTCACCGAGGAACTCGGCAATCTCGGCCGGATCGTCGGCCGCGAGGAAGCGGGCGCGGACCTGACGCTGTGGCTCGAATCGGACGTGCCGTCCGACGACATCGTCGCCGTGTGCTGCTTCGTGATCGACGACAGCCAGATCCGCATCGCGCGCGGCACCGCGCCGGCCGCACCGGCGGCGCCTGCCGCCGCGCCGGCCCCGCTCGAACCGGCCGCCGCGCCGGAGCCGGCCGCACGCGTCGAGGTATTCGCGCAAGCCGCCGGTGCCGCGCCGGCCGCCGCCGCATCGCAAGCGCCGGCGCAGCCGGGCGCCGCCGCGCAACCGGCGCCGCAAGCGGCTCCGCAACCGCACGCCGAAGCCGCCGCGCCGGCTGCCCACGCCGCCGCCCACCACGACGACAAGCGTCCGCGCCCGGCCGCCGCCGCATCGGGCGCCGAAGGCAGCTCGATCCGCGTCGGCGTCGAGAAGGTCGACCAGCTGATCAACCTGGTCGGCGAACTCGTGATCACGCAGGCGATGCTCGCGGAAACGGCGAGCGCATTCGATCCGGCGCTGCACGACCGCCTCTTCAACGGGATGGCGCAACTGGAACGCAACGCGCGCGACCTGCAGGAAGCGGTGATGTCGATCCGCATGATGCCGATGGACTACGTGTTCAGCCGCTTCCCGCGCCTCGTGCGCGACCTGGCCGGCAAGCTCGGCAAGCAGGTGGAGCTCGTCACGTTCGGCCAGGCGACCGAGCTCGACAAGAGCCTGATCGAGCGGATCATCGACCCGCTCACCCACCTCGTGCGCAACAGCCTCGACCACGGGATCGAGACCGTCGACAAACGCGTCGCCGCCGGCAAGGACGCGGTCGGCCAGCTCGTGCTGTCGGCCGCGCATCACGGCGGCAACATCGTGATCGAGGTCAGCGACGACGGCGGCGGCCTGAACCGCGAGCGGATTCTCGCGAAGGCCGCGAAGCAGGGCATGCAGATTCCCGACACCATCAGCGACGACGAAGTCTGGCAACTGATCTTCGCGCCGGGCTTCTCGACCGCCGAGACGGTGACCGACGTGTCGGGCCGCGGCGTCGGGATGGACGTCGTGAAGCGCAACATCCAGTCGATGGGCGGCCACGTCGAGATCAGCTCGCAGGCCGGCCGCGGCACGACCACGCGGATCGTGCTGCCGCTCACGCTCGCGATCCTCGACGGGATGTCGGTGAAGGTCGGCACGGAGATATTCATCCTGCCGCTGAACTTCGTGATGGAGTCGCTGCAGCCGTCGAACGACGACATCTACACGGTCGGCAACGGCGAGCGCGTGGTGCGCGTGCGCGGCGAATACCTGCCGCTCGTCGCGCTGCACGAGGTGTTCTCGGTCGAGGACGCGCGCACGGATCCGACCCAGGGAATCGTCACGATCATGGAAACCGAGGGGCGCCGCTTCGCGATGCTGATCGACGAACTGGTCGGCCAGCAGCAGGTGGTCGTGAAGAACCTCGAAACGAATTACCGCAAGGTGCACGGCATCTCGGCGGCGACCATCCTCGGCGACGGCAGCGTCGCACTGATCGTCGACGTCGCGGCGCTGAACCGTGAAACCCGTGCGACGCACGGCGCCCGAGCCGGCGCCGAGCTCGCCATCTTCTGACTCTCGCCATTCAACCGATTGGGGGCAAACGTGTCTGCTGAAGTCCAAATGATCAATCCGGCCGCGGCGAACGCGGCAACCAGCCGCCGCGACGCGGAGCAGGGCGATGCGACGGGCCAGGAGTTCCTCGTCTTCACGCTCGGCGACGAGGAATACGGGATCGACATCCTGAAGGTGCAGGAAATCCGCGGCTACGACAGCGTCACGCGCATCGCGAACGCGCCGGACTTCATCAAGGGCGTGATCAACCTGCGCGGCATCATCGTGCCGATCGTCGACATGCGGATCAAGTTCCATCTCGGCCGCGTCGAGTACGACCACCAGACCGTCGTGATCATCCTGAACGTGTCGAACCGCGTGGTCGGGATGGTGGTCGACGGCGTGTCGGACGTGCTGACGCTGCAGACCGACCAGATCATGCCGGCGCCGGAGTTCGGCGCGACGCTGACGACCGAGTACCTGACGGGCCTCGGCACCGTCGATGGCCGGATGCTGATCCTGATGGACATCGAGAAGCTGATGTCGAGCCGGGAAATGGCGCTGATCGAGACGCTCGGCGGGTAAGCGCGCCGCGCGCGCAGGAATTTCGGGAGAATCTGCAATGTTGCATAACTGGTCGATCCGCACGACGCTCACGGCGGTCGGACTCATCCTCGTGTGCCTGGCCGCCGCGGTCGGCGGGCTCGGCCTCTACGCGCTCAATCACGCGAGCCGTTCGCTCGACGAGATCGCGCACGTCGACCTGCCGGCGATTCACACGCTGGACGACACGGCCGCGCACCTGCTGCGCTCGCGCATTGCGCTCGATCGCTTCCGTACGCTGACCGAAGCCGGCAATACGGCCGAGGCGGCGAAGGTGCTCGACCGTGCGCAGGAGCTGTATACGAAGTCGAACCAGAACTGGCAGGCGTTCCAGTCGACGCCGAAGCTCGGCGTCGAGCAGGCGCTCGTCGACGAGCTCACCGCCCGCTACACGACGATCGTGAAGGAAGGCGTCGAGCCCGAATTTGCCGCGGCGCGCGCGGGCGACATGGCGGCGTACCACGCGATTGCCGACGCGAAGATCAGCCCGATGTTCGTCGCGTTCGACCAGACGGCGGCGGCCGTGATCGCATCGCTGCAGAAGCGCGCGGAAGAACGCCAGGCCGCGACGCAGTCGCAGATCTCGCTGATGGTCGCGCTGATCGCGGCCGGCATCGCGATCGCGTTCGTCGTCGTGATCGCGATCCGCTTCGCCATGCGCGGGCTGATCGTGAAGCCGCTCGAGGACGCGATCGCGCACTTCGAGCGCATCGCCGGCGGCGACCTCACGCAGCCGGTGAACGTGTCCAGCAGCAACGAGATCGGCCGTCTGTTCGGCGGCATCAAGCGGATGCAGGACGCCGTGACGACGATGGTGCAGGCCGTGCATCGCGGCACCGAGTCGATCGACGTCGGCGCGCGCGAGATCTCGACCGGCAACACCGACCTGTCGCAGCGCACCGAGGAGCAGGCCGCGTCGCTGCAGGAAACCGCATCGAGCATGGAGCAGCTGACCGGCACCGTGCGGCAGAACGCGGAGAACGCGCGGCAGGCGAGCCAGCTCGCGGTGAACGCGTCCGACATCGCGACGCAGGGCGGCGACGTCGTCGGCCAGGTCGTGTCGACGATGCAGGACATCGCGGCGAGCTCGGGCAAGGTCGTCGACATCATCGGCACGATCGAAGGCATCGCGTTCCAGACCAACATCCTCGCGCTGAACGCGGCGGTCGAAGCCGCGCGCGCGGGCGAGCAGGGCCGCGGTTTCGCCGTGGTCGCGGGCGAAGTGCGCTCGCTGGCGCAACGCAGCGCGAGCGCCGCGAAGGAAATCAAGCAGCTGATCGGCGATTCGGCCGAGAAGGTCGAAAGCGGGTCGGCGCTCGTCGCGCGCGCCGGCTCGACGATGGACGAGATCGTGCAGGCCGTGCGCCGCGTGACCGACATCATGGGCGAGATCAGCGCCGCGTCGGACGAGCAGTCGACCGGCATCGAGCAGGTCAATCGCGCGGTCGGCCAGATGGATTCGGTCACGCAGCAGAACGCGGCGCTCGTCGAGCAGGCCGCGGCGGCGGCCGCCTCGCTCGAGGAGCAGACGCGCCAGATGAAGGCGGTCGTGTCGGAGTGGCGCGTCGCGGGCGGCATCGCGCTCGCGCCGGCGCGCAACGCTGCACGCCCGGCCGCGCACGCAGCGGCGCCGGCGTTGCCGTCGGCGCACCGTCACGAAGCGGCGCCGGCCGCATTGCCGGCACCGCAGCCTGCCGCGCAGCCGGCCCGTCGCGCCGCACCGGCGCCGCATGCCGCGGCACCGGCCGCGAGTCACGAAACCCGGCGCGCGCCGGACGCCGCTGCCGCACGCGCATCGAAGGAAGCGCCGGCCGCGGGCGGCTACGGCCCGCGTCTCGCGAAGGCGGCCGCCGCACCGGCGCCGAAGTCCGCCGAGAAGCCCGCACTGGTACGTCCCGCGCTGAACGGCGAGAAGCCGGCGATGGCGGCGGCCGGCACGTCCGACGACGACTGGGAGACTTTCTAAGCCATGCCGTCCGCGCGCGCACCGTTTCGATCCGATGCACCGGATGCCTCGCCCCGCGCGGGCGAGCCGGGGCGCGACTTCGCGTTTACCGGCGCGGATTTCGCACGCATCCGCGCGCTGATCCATCAACGCGCGGGCATTTCCCTGTCCGAGCACAAGCGCGACATGGCGTACAGCCGGCTCGCACGCCGGCTGCGCGCACGCGGCCTCGACACGTTCCGCGACTACCTCGACCTGCTCGAGCAGGAGGACGATCCGCTCGAGTGGGAAGCGTTCACCAACGCGCTGACGACGAACCTGACCGCGTTCTTTCGCGAGTCGCACCATTTCCCGATCCTCGCCGACTTCGTGAAGCGTCGCGCGGCGCCCGTGTCGGTGTGGTGCTCGGCGGCGTCGACCGGCGAGGAGCCTTACTCGATCGCGATCACGCTGATCGAGGCGCTCGGCGAATCGGCCGCGCGCGGCGCATCGATCCTCGCGACCGATCTCGACACGCAGGTGCTCGCGAAGGCCGAGGCCGGCATCTACACGTACGACCAGGTCAAGCACCTGAGCCCGGAGCGGCTCAAGCGCTTCTTCCTGAAGGGCACCGGCGCGCAGGCCGGCCGCGTGAAGGTGCGCCCGGAACTGCGCGCGATGATCCGCTTCGAGCAACTGAACCTGACCGATGCCGACTACGGGATCGCGAAGCCGTTCGACGCGATCTTCTGCCGCAACGTGATGATCTATTTCGACAAGCCGACGCAGGGGCAGGTGCTGTCGCGCTTCGAGCCGCTCGTGAAGCCGGGCGGCCTGCTGTTCGCCGGGCATTCGGAGAATTTCACGTACGTCTCGCAGGCGTTCCGGCTGCGCGGGCAGACGGTGTACGAACTGACGCGCGATGCCGCGCCGGGCCTGCGCCCGCACGGCGCCGCGCCGGCCGCGGCGGCGCCGCGCGCCCATGCGCGTGCCGTGGGCGCCGTGCCCGCTTACGGAGAACGCGGATGAGCGCCCTGCCGATCGCGACCAATCGCTACTTCGACAACCACTTCGAACGCCCCGGCGTGAAGCTGCTGCCGAACGAGTTCTACACGACGTCCGAGGACATGGTGCTGATGACCGTGCTCGGCTCGTGCGTCGCCGCGTGCCTGCACGACCCGTTGGCGGGCATCGGCGGGATGAATCACTTCATGCTGCCCGACGACGGCGCCGATGCCGGCGCGGCCGCGTCGGAGTCGATGCGCTACGGCGCGTACGCGATGGAAGTGCTGATCAACGAACTGATCAAGGCCGGCGGGCGCCGCGAGCGCCTCGAGGCGAAGGTGTTCGGCGGCGCGGCCGTGCTGGCCGGGATGACGACCATCAACATCGGCGACCGCAACGCGGATTTCGTGCGCCGCTACCTCGCGCTCGAACGCATCCGCATCACCGCGGAGGACTTGCAGGGCGTGCACCCGCGCAAGGTCGCGTTCATGCCGCGCACCGGCCGCGCGATGGTGAAGAAGCTGCGGCTGCAGGTGCCGGGCGTGACCGAGCGCGAAGCCGCGCTGGCGCGCGAGGCCGACCGCGTGCGCGCCGAGCGGCCGCGCGCGCACGTCGAGCTGTTCGCGGCGAAGCGGCCGGCCGCGCCGCCGCCGGCACGCCCGCGCATCGAGCTGTTCGGCGCACGCGGCGGCGCGGGCGCGCAGACGACGAACACGAAGGCCGGCAGCCCGTTTGCGGCCAACCTTTCGAGAAAGCAGGAGGCATGACCGCAGTGCAGAAGATCAAAGTGTTGTGCGTCGACGACTCGGCGCTGATCCGCAGCCTGATGACGGAGATCATCAACAGCCAGCCCGACATGGAAGTGTGCGCGACCGCGCCCGATCCGCTCGTCGCGCGCGAGCTCATCAAGCAGCACAACCCCGACGTCCTGACGCTGGACGTCGAAATGCCGCGCATGGACGGGCTCGACTTCCTCGAGAAGCTGATGCGCCTGCGGCCGATGCCGGTCGTGATGGTGTCGTCGCTGACCGAGCGCGGCTCCGAAATCACGCTGCGCGCGCTCGAACTCGGCGCGGTGGATTTCGTCACGAAGCCGCGCGTCGGGATTCGCGACGGCATGCTCGACTACGCGGAAAAGCTCGCGGACAAGATCCGCGCCGCATCGCGCGCCCGCGTGCGCCAGACGCCGCAGCCGCAGGCCGCCGCGCGCGCGGCGAGCGGCCAGCCGGCCGCGCCGATGGTCAACAACCCGCTCGTCAGTACCGAGAAGCTGATCATCATCGGCGCGTCGACGGGCGGCACCGAGGCGATCCGCGAGGTGCTGACGCCGCTGCCGCCGGACGCGCCGGCGGTGCTGATCGCGCAGCACATGCCGCCCGGCTTCACGAAGTCCTTCGCGCAGCGGCTGAACGGCCTGTGCCGGATCGCGGTGAAGGAAGCCGAGCACGGCGAGCGCGTGCTGCCGGGCCATGCGTACATCGCGCCGGGCCATGCGCACCTGCTGCTCGCGCGCAGCGGCGCGAACTACATCGCGCAGCTGTCCGACGAGCCGCCGGTGAACCGGCACCGGCCGTCGGTCGACGTGCTGTTCCGCTCGGCGGCGCAGCATGCGGGCAAGAACGCGATCGGCGTGATCCTCACGGGGATGGGCCGCGACGGCGCGGCCGGCCTGCTGGACATGAAGCGCGCGGGCGCCCACACGTTCGCGCAGGACGAGGCGAGCTGCATCGTGTTCGGGATGCCGCGCGAGGCGATCGCGCTCGGCGGCGCGGACGAGGTCGCGCCGCTTTCGGAGATGAGCCGGCGCGTGATGGCGCGACTGGCGACGATGGGCGACCGCGTGCAGCGCGTCTGAATGAAATGTCAGGGGGCGCGTGCGATGCTGCGGGCCCCGACGGTAACGAATCTGCAAAGGAACGACGATGGACAAGAGCATGAAAATCCTGGTGGTGGACGATTTCCCGACGATGCGCAGGATCGTCCGCAACCTGCTCAAGGAACTGGGCTACACGAACGTCGACGAAGCCGAGGACGGCGCGGCCGGCCTCGCGCGGCTGCGCGGCGGCGGCTTCGACTTCGTGATCTCCGACTGGAACATGCCGAACCTCGACGGCCTCGCGATGCTGAAGGAAATCCGCGCGGACGCGACGCTCACGCACCTGCCGGTGCTGATGGTCACGGCCGAGTCGAAGAAGGAGAACATCATCGCGGCCGCGCAGGCGGGCGCGAGCGGCTACGTCGTGAAGCCGTTCACGGCCGCGACGCTCGACGAGAAGCTGAACAAGATCATCGACAAGATGGCCAAGGCCGGGAGCTGACGTGAACGAGCCGATCCACGCGGCGCTCGCCGGCGCGGCAGTCAACGCCGACGGCCACGCCGAAGGCGCCGATTACGCGAGCGACCGGATCCTCGCGCGCATCGGCCACGTCACGCGCACGCTGCGCGATTCGATGCGCGAGCTCGGCCTCGACAAGCATGTCGAGCGCGCGGCGGAAGCCGTGCCCGATGCGCGCGACCGGCTGCGCTACGTCGCGACGATGACCGAGCAGGCGGCCGAGCGCGTGCTGAACGCGATCGAGGTCGCGAAGCCGATGCAGGAGCGCATCCAGAACGAGGCCGAGGCGCTCGATGCGCGCTGGGCGCAGTGGTATGCGGCGCCGATCGAGCACGCGGAAGTGCGCGAGCTGATGGACGACACGCGCACGTTCCTGCGCGCGTTGCCGGAGGCGGCGTCGGCGACCAGCGCGCAGCTGCTCGAGATCATGCTCGCGCAGGATTTCCAGGACCTGACCGGGCAGGTGATCAAGAAGATCATGGACATGGTCTACCTGATCGAGCAGCAGCTGCTCACGGTGCTCGTCGAGAACATCGCACCCGAGCGGCGCGAGCAGTTCGCGGCGACCGCGGCCGCGCTCGCGGCCGAGCAGATCAGCGCGACCGGCAGCCCCGAGTCGCTGCTGAACGGGCCGCAGATCGCGCCGGAAGGCAAGTCCGACGTCGTGCAGGACCAAGCGCAGGTCGACGACCTGCTCGCGAGTCTCGGCTTCTGATGCTGTCCCGGCGCATCGGCGCCGCGCCCGATCGTGGCGCGGCCCGGTGCGCATGGCTTTCCCCCGTGCTCGTCACGACGCGCTCCCGCGCGCGGGTCGTGCCGCACGTCATGTTGCGTTGCGTCATGCAACGTTGATTTGACACTGCGACACACTCCGCAGGCATACTACGCGTCAGCAGCAACGAAGCGTCATTCTTAAGACTTTCATTTGTTGGCCCGCGGCGCCGCGCCTGACGATGGCACCGCCGGCAACGAAGCCAGTCCCTTGGGGGGGAACGTGAAGCTGAAACGCTTGGGCTGGGCCGCCGCGCATGCGACGGCCGCAATGGGTGTGCTGTGGGCCGTCCACGCACAGGCCGAACTGGGCGGCGCGCCGATGTCGCCGCCGGCGGACGATCGCGCCGCCACGGTGCGCGCGCTGCAGCGCGCGATGCGCTCCGCCGACGGCGCGCAGGCGAACGCGGCCGCCTACACCGTCCGCGAGATCACGCTCGGATCGGGCACCGTCATCCACGAATACACGAGCGCGGCCGGCACCGTGTTCGGCCTCGCCTGGCGCGGGCCGAGCATGCCGGACCTCGAGTCGCTGCTCGGCAGCTATTTCCCGCAGTACACCGCCGGCGTCCAGGTCGCGCATGCGGCGCGCGGCTGGCGCGCGCCCGTGTCCGTCGATACGAGCGGCCTCGTGATCCGCACCGGCGGCCACATGGGCGCCTTCGCGGGCCAGGCATGGCTGCCGACGGCGCTGCCCGCCGGGCTGACCGGCAACGACATCCAGTGACAGCGGGAGAGCGATCTTGCGAATTCCTCGTACCTTCAAGCGCTGGCTCGGCCTGCTGAGCGTCGCGGCCGCGACGGCCATGCTCGTGACCGCCTGCGGCGGCGGCGACGACAACGGCGGGAGCAGCGGCAACAACGGCGGCTCCAACGTATCCGACGGCAATACCGCGAACACGGCGGTGATCACGGTCGGCACCGGCGTCGCGCACGTGATCAACATCCCGACCGTCAACGTGAAGATCTGCGTGCCGGGCACGACGAACTGCCAGGTGGTCAACAACGTCCTCGTCGATACGGCGTCGTACGGGCTGCGGCTGGTCAGCAGCGCGCTGTCGTCGGGCGTGTTGAACAACCTGCCGCAGACGACGAGCGGCGGCGCGCCCGTGGCCGAGTGCGGCAAGTTCGTGTCGAGCTTCACGTGGGGCTCGGTGCGCACCGTCGACCTGTCGATCGGCACCGAGCAGGCGGGCTCGCTGCCGGTGCAGATCATCGGCGATCTCGGCACGAGCAACGTGCCGGGTTCATGCTCGAACAACGGCGCCCGAACGTCGGCCAACACCGCCGGCGACCTCGGCGCGAACGGCATCCTCGGCATCGGGCCGGCGCCGGTCGATTGCGGCACGAGCTGCGCGACGTCGACATCGGCGACGTCCAACAACTACTACGCGTGCCCGAACGGCAATTCGAGCTGCGCGGTGGCGCTGGTGCCGGTTGCGCAGCAGGTGGCCAATCCGGTCCATCGCTTCGCGACCGACAACAACGGCGTGATCGTGCAGATGCCGAACATCTCGAGCAGCGGGCAGGGCAGCGCGACGGGCCTGCTGACGTTCGGGATCAATACGCAGAGCAACAACGCGCTCGGGGCGTCGACGGTGCTGACGTCGACGACGACGGGCGACGTCGATGCGACGTTCCTCGGCGGAAACGTGACCGCGTTCTTCGATACGGGCTCGAACGCGTACTTCTTCAACGATTCGACGCAGAAGGCCTGCTCGACCAACACGCAGTTCTACTGCCCGTCGTCGACGACCACCTATACGGCGACGCTGACCGGCAAGAACGGTGTGTCGGGCGGCGTGTCGATGCCCGTCGCGAACGCCGATGCGCTGTTCGCGAATTCGTCGACGTTCGCGTTCAACGACATCGCCGGCCCGTTCGGCGCGGCCGGCTGGCTCGACATCGGCATGCCGCACTTCTACGGCAAGACGATCTACTTCGGGATGGACCGGACCGGCAGCGGCGGCGCGCAGCCTTACGTCGCGTTCTGATCGCGCACGCACGGCGGCGGCAGGAAAGGGGGCGAGCGATCGCCCCCTTTTTTTCGCCTTCGCCAGCGGCGACGCACTACGCGTCGGGCGGCCGCGCCGTGCCGGCACAGCGCCTACGATATAAGACCGGCAACGGTGCCGGCACGACATCGAGGAGACAGCGCCATGAGCCAGCGTATTCAACGCATCACGCCGTTTCTGTGGTTCGACCACGACGCCGAGGCGGCCGCCCGCTTCTACGTGTCGGTGTTCGACGACGCGCGGATCCTGCACGTCGCCCGCTACGGCAAGTCCGGTGCGCAGGCGTCCGGGCAGGCCGAGGGCGCGGTGATGACGGTGTCGTTCGAACTGGACGGGCAGGCGTTCCTCGCGCTGAACGGCGGCCCGGCGTTTCCGCTCACGCCGGCCGTGTCGTTCGTCGTCAACTGCCGCGACCAGCAGGAGATCGACCGCTACTGGAGGGCCCTGTCCGACGGCGGCGACGAGCGCGCGCAGCAGTGCGGCTGGCTGCGCGACCGCTTCGGCGTGTCGTGGCAAGTGGTGCCCGTGCAGATGGCCGAACTGATGGCGGGCGATCCGGCACGCGCCGAGCGCGTGATGGCGCAGGTGATGAAGATGAAGAAACTCGATCTCCAAGTGCTGGAGCAGGCGGCGGCGGGTTAGCGCGAACGCCGGTCGGGACGCGCCGTTCCCGACGTGCGTATGTGACGCTCGGCAATATTCCCGGTCGGCCGGTAAATGCGCGCCGAACGATCGATTCGATTATCGATCGCGGCGTGTTTCATGCTGGTGTAATCAAGCCATGGATTATCTGGCCGTCGTTTATGCCGGGCCGTCGCGATTATAAAAATGACGTGACGTGACGTGACGTGACGTGACGTGACGTGCCCGCGCGCGATGCGGCATGCCGCCGCTGAAGCCGCTCCAGTTCTGCCGGAGTCCGCGTGCGAGCCGGTCGGCATGCGAAAAGAGATGCAATGCCCGGAAATTCAAACTTATAATGCCCGCGTTGTTTCCGGGGTCGCCGATATAAAACATGAGGGCAATAAAATGAATTTCACCGAAGCCGTTCGTTCCGCACTCAATCAATATGCGAAATTCGAGGGCCGCGCGCGCCGTGCCGAATACTGGTATTTCGCGTTGCTGACCAGCGTCGTGTCGATCGTCTGCCAGGTGATCACCATGGCGGGGCGCGACCCGAGCGCACTTTCGCTGTTGCTGATGATCGTCGCGGCCGTCGTGTCGCTCGCGCTGGTGCTGCCGAGCCTCGCGGTCACCGTCCGCCGCCTGCACGATACGGGCCGCTCCGGCTGGTTCCTGCTGATCGCGTTCATTCCGATCGTCGGCGGGATCCTGCTGCTCGTGTGGATGTGCTCGCGCGGCACCAACGGCCCGAACCGTTTCGGCTCGGATCCGATCCCGGCGATCTGAGCGCCGCCCGCCTCGACGCGCGACGCCGTCGCGTCGGGGCGGGCGACGATCGTTCCACGGCCGCCTCGATCTCCCGCTTCCCCGCTTCATCCCCTCACACGCCTCACCGCGCCCGCCCGCGAACGCGGTTTCCACCGCCTCCCGGCGCGCCGCGCCTGCCCGCGACCTCCCGCCGCACCGGCTCGCCCGATTCCCCGAAATACCCCCCTTTCCCGGCTTTGCTCGACCGATCGGCGTTTGACGTGCGCATGAATAATCGGTGTCACTGGAAAGCGGCATTTCGCCGTACCCGACTGGAGGCACCGTGGCAGACGAGAGCGATCTCGACAGAACCGAAGCCGCCACTCCGAGACGCCGCGAGAAGGCGCGCGAGGAGGGGCAGGTCGCGCGTTCGCGCGAACTGGCTTCGTTCGCGCTGCTCGCGGCCGGGTTCTACGGCGCATGGCTGCTCGCGGGTCCGTCGGGCGCCCATCTCCAGACGATGCTGCGCGGCGCGTTCGCGTTCGATCGCGCGACCGCGTTCGACACGCACCGGATGCTGTCGGCGGCCGGCAGCGCGAGCGTCGAAGGTCTCGCCGCGCTGCTGCCGATCCTCGCGCTCACCGGCCTCGCCGCGCTGCTCGCGCCGATGGCGCTCGGCGGCTGGCTGATCTCGCAGAAAACCTTCGAACTCGAGTTCGACCGCCTGAACCCGATTTCCGGCCTCGGCCGGATGTTCTCGATCCAGGGGCCGATCCAGCTCGGGATGTCGCTCGCGAAGACGCTCGTCGTCGGCGGGATCGGCGGAATCGCGATCTGGCGCAGCAAGGACGAGCTGCTCGGCCTCGCGACCCAGCCGCTCGGCTCGGCGCTCGCCGATGCGATGCACCTGGTCGCCGTGTGCTGCGGCACGACGGTCGCCGGGATGCTGGTGGTCGCCGCGCTCGATGTGCCTTACCAAATCTGGCAGTACAACAAGAAGTTGCGCATGACGAAGGAAGAAGTGAAGCGCGAGCATCGCGAGAACGAAGGCGATCCGCACGTGAAGGGCCGCATCCGCCAGCAGCAGCGCGCGATCGCGCGGCGCCGGATGATGGCCGCCGTGCCGAAGGCCGACGTGGTCGTCACGAACCCGACGCACTTCGCCGTCGCGCTGCAGTACACGGACGGCGAGATGCGCGCGCCGAAGGTCGTCGCGAAGGGCGTGAACCTCGTCGCCGCGCGCATCCGCGAGCTGGCGGCCGAGCACAACGTGCCGCTGCTCGAAGCGCCGCCGCTCGCGCGTGCGCTGTATCACAACGTCGAACTCGAACGCGAGATTCCCGGCTCGCTGTACTCGGCCGTCGCCGAAGTGCTCGCGTGGGTCTACCAGCTGCGGCGCTTCCGCTCGGAAGGCGGCGCCTTCCCGGCCGCGCCGGTCGATCTCGACGTGCCGGCCGATCTCGACAAGGGGTCGTCGGTATCGGCCGACGACGAGCGTGAGGAAGCCGAAGACACGCTCGGCAAGCAAGGAAACGCAGCATGAGCACCCCGACCACCGGCCTGTTCGCCAAACGCCAGAATCCGTTCGCCGGCACCAACCTGCGCGCGCTCGCGGGCCCGATCCTCATCTGCATGATCCTGGGGATGATGATCCTGCCGCTGCCGCCGCTGCTGCTGGATCTGCTGTTCACGTTCAACATCGCGCTGTCGGTGATGGTGCTGCTCGTCAGCATGTACACGATGAAGCCGCTCGACTTCGCGGCGTTCCCGAGCGTGCTGCTGTTCTCGACGCTGTTGCGCCTGTCGCTGAACGTCGCGTCGACGCGCGTCGTGCTGCTCGAGGGCCACACCGGCCCCGACGCGGCCGGCCAGGTGATCGAGGCGTTCGGCCACTTCCTCGTCGGCGGCAACTTCGCGGTCGGCATCGTTGTCTTCGTGATCCTGATGATCATCAACTTCATGGTGATCACGAAGGGCGCGGGGCGGATCGCCGAAGTGTCCGCGCGCTTCACGCTCGACGCGATGCCCGGCAAGCAGATGGCGATCGACGCCGACTTGAACGCGGGCCTCATCAACGAAGAGCAGGCACGCAAGCGGCGCCTCGCCGTGTCGCAGGAAGCCGAGTTCTACGGCTCGATGGACGGCGCGTCGAAGTTCGTGCGCGGCGACGCGATCGCGGGCCTGATCATCATGGCGATCAACGTGATCGGCGGGCTGATCGTCGGGATGGTGCAGCATGACATGTCGTTCGCGGCGGCCGGCACCAACTACACGCTGCTGACGATCGGCGACGGCCTCGTCGCGCAGATCCCGTCGCTCGTGATCTCGACGGCGGCCGGCGTGATCGTGTCGCGCGTCGCGACCGACGAGGACATCGGCACGCAGATCACCGGCCAGCTGTTCACCAACCCGCGCGTGCTGACCATCACCGGCGCGATCATCGTGCTGATGGGGCTGATCCCGGGCATGCCGCACTTCGCGTTCCTCGCGCTCGGCGGCGGCGCGATCTGGCTGGCCCGCACGCAGGTCCGCCGCGCGGCGGCCCGCGTGGCGGCCGGCGACGTGACCGAGATCGCACCGCCCGCCGCGCTGCCGGGCGACAGCCACGAGGCGACCTGGGACGACGTGCAGCTGATCGATCCGCTCGGCCTCGAAGTCGGCTACCGGCTGATTCCGCTCGTCGACAAGAACAGCGACGGCGAACTGCTCAAGCGCATCAAGAGCATCCGCAAGAAATTCGCGCAGGAGATCGGCTTCCTGCCGCCGGTGATCCACATCCGCGACAACCTCGAACTGCGGCCGAACGCATACCGGATCGCGCTGAAGGGCGTCGAGATCGGCGCGGGCGAAGTGTTCCCGGGCCAGTGGCTCGCGATCAACCCGGGCCAGGTGACGGCCGCGCTGCCGGGCGCCGTGACGCAGGATCCGGCATTCGGGCTGCCGGCCGTGTGGATCGACGTCGCGATGCGCGAGCAGGCGCAGGTGTACGGCTACACGGTCGTCGATGCGAGCACGGTCGTCGCGACGCACCTGAACCATCTGGTCGTCCAGCACGCGGCCGAACTGCTCGGCCGCCAGGAAGTGCAGGCGCTGGTCGAGCGCACCGGCAAGGATGCACCGTCGCTCGTCGAGGACCTCGTGCCGAAGACGATCTCGCTGACGACGCTGCAGAAAGTGCTGCAGAACCTGCTCGAGGAAGGCGTGCCGATCCGCGACATGCGCACGATCCTCGAGGCCGTGTCCGAACACGCGGGCCGCGGCGACGCGTACGAGATCACCGCCGCGGTGCGGCTGTCGCTCGGCCGCGCGATCACGCAGCAGTGGTATCCGGGCTCGGGCGAGATGCAGGTGATGGGCCTCGATTCGAATCTCGAGCGCGTGCTGTCGCAGGCGCTCGCCACCGGCGCGAACCCGGGCCTCGAGCCCGGCCTCGCGCACAACCTTCTGACCGGCACGCAGCAGGCGATGCTGCGTCAACAGAATCTCGGGCTGCCGCCGGTGCTGCTGGTGCAGCACGCGCTGCGCGCGATGCTCGCGCGTTTCCTGCGCCGCAGCCTGCCGCAACTGAAAGTGCTGTCGTATGCCGAAGTGCCGGACACGCGCACGATCAAAGTCGTTAACGTCATCGGGGGTTCCGCTTGAACATTCGCAAATTCACCGGCGCGACCAGCCGCGACGCGCTTCGCCTCGTGCGCGAGGCACTCGGCGCCGACGCCGTCGTGCTGTCGAACCGCACGCTCGATGACGGCAGCGTCGAAATCGTCGCACTCGCCGATTCGGATCTCGCCGCGGTCACGCCGCCTGCCGCCGTCCGGGCGCGCACCGTCGCGCCGCGCGCGCCGGAATCCGTGCCGGCCGCGGCCGTCCCGGGCATCGTGTCGCGCCCGGGCGCCGCGCTCGCGCGCCCGGCCGTCAATCCGTATGCGGCGAGCGAAGGCGGCCTGCCGGACGTGTTCTCGTCGGTGTTCGGCGCGAGCGCCGAAGCGACGAAGCCGGCAGCCGAAGCGGCCGCCTTCGACGCCGGCATGGACGCGGCATCGAACGCGCCGGTCGCGCCTGCGCCTGCCGCCGGCACGCCGGCGGCAGCGTCCGAACCCGCGCCGTGGCTCGTCGAGCACGCGAAGCGCCTGACCCAGCAGCGCGAAGCGCTGATCGCCCGCGCACAGGCGGCACCGGCCGCGCCGCAGGCACCGGCGCGCGCGCCGCAGGACGCCACGTCCGCGACGCCGGCCGGCTGGGCGCGCGACATCGTGCGCGACGCCGAACGCCGGATGCCGTCGACCGCCGCGCCGATGACCCGCCAGAGCGAAGCGAGCACCGCGAAGCCGGCCGAACGCACGCGCCTGTCCGCGGAAGCGGCGGCCGCGGTGGCCGACGAGGTGAAGACGCGCATCGAGAGCATCGTCAACGACACGGTGATGCACGAGCTCGGCGCGATGCGCGGGATGATGGAAGAGCAGTTCGACAGCCTGATGTGGCACGACCGCCAGCGCCGCAGCCCGGTGCACGGCGCGCTGACCAGGCACCTGTTCTCGGCCGGCTTCTCCGCGCAACTGGTGCGCATGCTGGTCGACAACCTGCCGTCCGGCGACGACGCGCAAACCTTCGAGCAGGCCGCCGAATGGGCGCAGTCGGTGCTCGCCGCGAACCTGCCGGTGCTCGAGAGCGAAGACGCGCTGATGGAGCGCGGCGGCGTGTTCGCGCTGATGGGGCCGACCGGCGTCGGCAAGACGACCACCACGGCGAAGCTCGCCGCGCGCTGCGTGATGCGCTTCGGCGCGAGCAAGGTCGCGCTCCTGACCACCGACAGCTACCGGATCGGCGGCCACGAGCAGCTGCGCATCTTCGGCAAGATCCTCGGCGTGCCCGTGCACGCGGTGAAGGATGCGGGCGATCTCGAGCTCGCGCTGTCCGAGCTGCGCAACAAGCACATCGTGCTGATCGACACGATCGGCATGAGCCAGCGCGACCGCGCGCTGTCCGACCAGATCGCGATGCTGCACGGCGCGAACGCGCCGGTGCAGCGCCTGCTGCTGCTCAACGCGACGAGCCACGGCGACACGCTCAACGAGGTCGTCCAGGCCTACCGCAGCGCGGCCGAGTATCCCGATCTCGCCGGCTGCATCCTGACCAAGCTCGACGAGGCGACCCACCTCGGCGGCGTGCTCGACACGGTGATCCGCTACAAGCTGCCGGTCCATTACGTGTCGACCGGCCAGAAAGTGCCGGAAAACCTGTACGTCGCATCGACCCGGTTCCTGCTGAAGAGCGCGTTCTGTGTGCCGCGCGACGGCTCGCCCTTCGTGCCGCAAGACGAGGACATGCCGACGCTGCTTTCCGCACTGACCGCACGTTCCACCGCCGAGCTGCACGAGGTGCGATTTGGATAAACGGATCATCGATCAGGCCGAAGGGCTGCGGCGCCTGCTGGCCGGGCGCGCGTCGCGCATCGTCGCGGTGACGGGCGGGCCGGCGGGCGTCGGCTGCACGACGACCGTCGTGAACGTCGCGGCCGCGCTGACCGCGCTCGGCAAGGACGTGCTCGTCGTCGACGAGCGCGCCGACGTGCATTCGGCCACGGCGACGCTCGCGGGCGCCTGGCTGCGCGACGGCGAACGCACGCGCGTCGCCGCCGGGTTCGGCCTGTGCGCGGCCGCGCGGGACGGCTACAGCGAGTCGCAACTGAGCGACTTCGTCGACGGCCAGGCCGACATCGTGCTGGTCGACGCGCAACTCGGTGCCGACGGCACGTTCTCCCCGCTCGCGCGCGAGGCGCACGACGTGCTGATCGTCACGCGGGTCGCCGCGCAGGCGATCACCGAGGCGTATGCGTGCATGAAGCGCCTGCATTTCGCGCACGCGGTCGCGCAGTTCCGCGTGCTGACCAATCACGTCGGCAGCCACGCCGACGCCAGGACCGCATTCGACAACCTCGCGGGCGTCGCGAGCCGCTACCTGACGGTGTCGATCGCCGACGCCGGCTGCGTGAGCGCCGATCCGCTCGTCGAGCATGCGCGCGACCTGATGCACACCGCGGTCGACGCGTTCCCGTCCTCGGTTGCCGCGCGCGATTACCGGCAGATCGCCGCCGACCTGCTGTACTGGCCGATGCGCCCGCGATCGGGCGCCGGCCGCGCCGTGCATGCGGGCGGCAAGCCGTCGTACGAGGCGGGTGCGGCACACGCCGCGTGAGCGCCACCGGAAGGAGAGAGCCATGATGTACAACGCTCAAGGAAAGATGACCCAGGCCGACGTGCTGGCGCAATACGCGCCGCTCGTGCGGCGCCTGGGGCTGCAGCTCGTCGCGAAGATGCCGGCGAGCGTCGATCTCGACGACCTGATCCAGGCCGGCATGATCGGCCTGATGGACGCGGCCGGCCGCTACAAGGAAGACCAGGGCGCGCAGTTCGAGACCTACGCGACCCAGCGCATCCGCGGCGCGATGCTCGACGAGCTGCGCAGCAACGACTGGCTGCCGCGCAGCCTGCGCAAGACGTCGCGCGAGGTCGAGTACGCGGTGCACCAGGTCGAGCAGCAGCTCGGCCGTTCCGCGAGCGAGACCGAGATCGCGCAGCACCTGAAGATGCCGCTCGACGAATATCAAGGGATGCTGCAGGACCTGCACGGCAGCCAGCTCATCTACTACGAGGATTTCGATCGCGCGGCCGACGACGAACCGTTCCTCGACCGCTATCGCGTCGATCACGCCGATCCGTTGTCGTCGCTGCTCGACGAACATCTGCGCGAGGCGCTCGTCGAGGCGATCGAGCGGCTGCCCGAGCGCGAGAAACTGCTGATGTCGCTGTACTACGAGCGCGGGCTGAACCTGCGCGAGATCGGCGCGGTGCTCGAGGTCAGCGAGTCGCGCGTGTGCCAGCTGCACAGCCAGGCCGTCGCGCGCCTGCGCGCGCGGTTGCGCGAACAGGCATGGGTCGGCGCCGAGAACTGACCCTTTCATGACGCCCGCGCGCGCCGACGCCGCGCGCGGTGCGTGGCGCGCGGCGCGCATTTCCCGCGCCGATTTGCTACAATCCCTCCCGTTTTCCGAGGAGCGTTGCGACGGACCATCCTGCGTCCGCCAGGCTCGGAAAGCTTCACCAAGCAGCCGTGCGGCAACATTCGCGCCGGCCCCGCTTCCTGAACGGCGCTCACGTCACCAATTTCTAGAACTTTTTTAGAAAGGAGGGCGTGATGAACGCCATTATCGATTCGCAAGCTTCCAAGGATTACATCGTCGCCGACATGGCGCTTGCCGGCTGGGGCCGCAAGGAGCTGAACATCGCCGAGACCGAAATGCCGGGCCTCGTGCAGATCCGCGACGAATACAAGGCGCAGCAGCCGCTGAAGGGCGCGCGCATCGCAGGTTCGCTGCACATGACGATCCAGACCGGCGTGCTGATCGAGACGCTGAAGGCGCTCGGCGCCGATGTCCGCTGGGCGTCGTGCAACATCTTCTCGACGCAGGACCACGCCGCTGCCGCGATCGTCGAAGCCGGCACGCCGGTGTTCGCGTTCAAGGGCGAGTCGCTCGACGAATACTGGGAATTCTCGCACCGCATCTTCGAATGGCCGAACGGCGAATTCGCGAACATGATCCTGGACGACGGCGGCGACGCAACGCTGCTGCTGATCCTCGGCTCGAAGGCCGAGAAGGACCGTTCGGTGATCGCGAAGCCGACCAACGAGGAAGAAGTCGCGCTCTTCAAGTCGATCGCGAAGCACCTCGACGCCGATCCGACCTGGTACTCGACGCGCCTCGCGCACATCAAGGGCGTGACCGAAGAAACCACGACCGGCGTGCACCGCCTGTACCAGATGGAAAAGGACGGCCGCCTGCCGTTCCCGGCGTTCAACGTGAACGATTCGGTCACGAAGTCGAAGTTCGACAACCTGTACGGCTGCCGCGAGTCGCTCGTCGACGGCATCAAGCGCGCGACCGACGTGATGATCGCGGGCAAGGTCGCGGTCGTCGCGGGCTACGGCGACGTGGGCAAGGGCTGCGCGCAATCGCTGCGCGGCCTGGGCGCGACCGTGTGGGTCACCGAAATCGATCCGATCTGCGCGCTGCAGGCGGCGATGGAAGGCTACCGCGTCGTGACGATGGAATACGCGGCCGACAAGGCCGACATCTTCGTGACGGCGACCGGCAACTACCACGTGATCAACCACGATCACATGAAGGCGATGCGCCACAACGCGATCGTCTGCAACATCGGCCACTTCGACTCGGAAATCGACGTCGCGTCGACCCGCCAGTATCAGTGGGAAAACATCAAGCCGCAGGTCGACCACATCATCTTCCCGGACGGCAAGCGCGTGATCCTGCTGGCCGAAGGCCGCCTCGTGAACCTCGGCTGCGCGACCGGCCACCCGTCGTTCGTGATGTCGAACTCGTTCGCGAACCAGACGCTCGCGCAGATCGAACTCTTCACGCGCGGCGAACAGTACGAGAACAAGGTGTACGTGCTGCCGAAGCATCTCGATGAAAAGGTCGCGCGCCTGCACCTCGCGCGCATCGGCGCGAACCTGTCCGTGCTGTCGGACGAGCAGGCTTCGTACATCGGCGTGCAGAAGGACGGCCCGTTCAAGCCGAACCACTACCGCTACTGATGCACCGCCGCCGCCGCGCCGCGTTCATGCGCGGCGCGCGGCACGGTGCCGGACCGCCGGCCGCCGCGCCGTGTCCGCCGCCGCGCGGGCACGTGCGGCGGCCGGCGGCGGCCACTGACCGACCAGATCGACAACCGAACCGGAGCCCTCCATGAGCGTCATCCTCACCTGGGTCATCAACGCCCTCGCGCTGCTGATCATCACGTACCTCGTGCCGTCGATCCACATCAAGAGCTTCGGCACCGCGCTGATCATCGCGGTCGTGCTCGGCCTGATCAACACGGTGATCCGTCCGGTGCTGATCCTGCTGACGCTGCCGGTCACGATCGTCACGCTCGGGGTGTTCATCCTCGTCGTGAACGCGCTGTGCTTCTGGTTCGCGTCGTCGCTGCTGAAGGGGTTCGAGGTGTCGGGTTTCTGGTCGGCGTTCTTCGGTTCGATCCTGTACAGCATCGTGTCGTGGCTGCTGTCCGCGCTGATCTTCGGGCAGCGCGACATCGGCTGACGGCCGCGCCCATTCTTGCGAATCATGAAATCGATCGAACTCTCGTTTGAATTCTTCCCGCCGAAGACGGCGGACGGCGTCGAAAAGCTGCGCGCGACGCGTGCGCAGCTGCTGCCGCTGAAGCCGAAATTCGTCTCCGTGACGTTCGGCGCCGGCGGCTCGACGCAGCAGGGCACGCTCGATACCGTGCTCGACATGCAGAAGGACGGCCTCGAGGCCGCGCCGCACCTGTCGTGCATCGGCTCGTCGCGCGACAACCTGCGCGCGATCCTCGACCAGTACCGCTCGCACGGCATCCGGCATATCGTCGCGCTGCGCGGCGATCTGCCGTCGGGGATGGGCGAGGTCGGCGAGCTGCGCTATGCGTCCGAGCTCGTCAGCTTCATCCGCGCCGAGCATGGCGACTGGTTCCACATCGAAGTCGCCGGCTATCCGGAATACCACCCGCAATCGCGCTCGCCGAAGGCCGATCTCGAAAACTTCGCGCGCAAGGTGAAAGCCGGCGCGAATTCCGCGATCACGCAGTATTTCTTCAACGCCGACGCGTATTTCCGCTTCGTCGACGATGCGCGCAAGCTGGGTGTGGACGTGCCGATCGTGCCGGGCATCATGCCGATCACGAACTTCTCGCAGCTGATGCGCTTCTCGGAAATGTGCGGCGCGGAAGTGCCGCGCTGGGTCGCGCGCCGGCTCGAGAGCTTCGGCGACGATCGCGACGCGATCCGTGCGTTCGGCGCGGACGTCGTCACGAGCCTGTGCCAGCGCCTGATCGACGCGGGCGTGCCGGGTCTGCACTTCTATACGCTGAACGCGGCGACCGCGACGCGGACGATCTGCGAACGGCTCGCGATGTAAGCGTCATCGCGCGGTTGCATGCGCAAAAGCCTCGCCGGCAAAACCGGCGGGGCTTTTTTTTCACCGACGGCCGACGGCGCTGGCGTCAGCGCTGCGCCTGCATCAGCGGCGGACGCCGGTCGAACCACGGCCGCGCCTGTTCGAGCTGCCGCGCGAGCCGCAGCAGCAACGCCTCGTCGGTGTGACGCGCGACGAACTGCACGCCGATCGGCAGGCCGCGCGCGTTCCAGTAGAGCGGCACCGACATCGCCGGCTGGCCCGTCAGGTTGAACAGCTCGGTGCAGCCGGCCCACGCGAACGCCTTTTCCGATGCCTTCGCGAGCATTTCCCGCAGCAGCGGTTTCACCGGCAGCGCGCCGAGCAGCTTCATCTGCGCGGCTTCGAGCGGCGTCGGCTGCAGCTCGCCGATCTTGACCGGCGGCCCCGCGAGGGTCGCGCACAGGATCGCGTCGTAGCGCGACACGAGGCCCGAGACCTGCACGGTGAGCTGGCGCTGCCATTCGAGCACGTCCGGCAGGCGCGCGCGGGCGATGCGCCTGCCGACGACGGCCATCGCCCATGTCGCCGGTTCGAACTCCGCGCGCTTCGGCGTGCGCCCGGTCAGCGCGCGTGCGCCCAGCACCATCTCCTCGGCGATCGTCGCCCACAGCGTGAGAAAGGTTTCGGCCGCGCGTGCGTAGTCGATGTTCAGCGTCGCCGGCTCGACGTGATGGCCGAGCGATTCGACGAGCGCGGCCGCGTCGTCGAGCGCCGCGCGCGTGTCGTCGGAAAGCGCCGGCGCGAGCATCGGGTCGACGACGAGGCCGATCCGCAGCGGACCGGGCGGCGTGTCGAGCTCGCCCAGCAAGGTACCGGGCGCGCCGGGCGGCAGCGTCTGGCCGGTCGTCACGTCGAGCAGCAGCGCGCTGTCGCGCACGCTGCGCGACACCGCATGCTGAACCACCAGCTCGCCGTTCGACGGCGAGTCGACCAGCACCGGATTGCGGCTCGGCTTCAGCCCGAACAGCCCGCAGCACGACGCCGGAATCCGGATCGAGCCGCCGCCGTCCGACGCATGCGCGAGCGGCACGATGCCGGCCGCGACGGCCGCGGCCGCGCCGCCGCTCGAGCCGCCGGGCGTGTGATCGAGGTTCCACGGATTGCGGCACGCGCCGAACAGTTCGGGTTCGGTGTATGGCATCTGGCCGATTTCCGACGTGTTGGTCTTGCCGAACACGTTGAGCCCCGCCGCGCGGCTGCGCGCGATCACCGGCGAATCGTCGGCGGGGACGAAGTAGCGATAGTGGCGGCTGCCCATCGACAACGGCAGCCCGGCGACCGCCGCACCGAGATCCTTGACGAGATACGGGACGCCCGCGAACGGCGCATCGGTGCCGGTATCGACGGCCGATTCCGCCCGCTTGCGCGCATCGTCGTAGTCCTGCAGCACGATCGCGTTGATCGCGCCGTTCACCGCTTCGGCCTGGCCGATCGCGGCGTCCAGCAGTTCGCGCGGGCTCGCCTTGCGCTCGCGCACGAGTGCGGCGAGGCCGAGCGCGTCATGCGCGAGATAGTCCGAGTGCATCGCAGTCACCCCCGTTGTGACCCGTGGCGATGAAAGGAGGATAACGCGGGCCCGACGCGCCGGGCCCGCTGCCGGCCGCCGTTACGCGTGCTCGGCGAGGAACGTCAGCGTGCGGCCGTGCGCGAGCGCCGACGCGCGCTGGTTGTACGACGCGCGATCGGTGCAGTTGAAGCCGTGTTCGGCGCCCGGATACAAATGGAACGACGCGTTGTGGCGGCCCGCGAACGCGGCCTTCACCTGCTCGACGGCGTCGAGCGGGATTCCGTGGTCGTTCTCCGCGTAGTGGAACAGGATCGGCTGCGTGATCTTGCCGGCGAGGTCGAGCGCATTCTGGATGCCGCCGCCGTAATAGGCGACCGCCGCATCGACCTTGCCGGCCGCGGCCGCGCGATACGCGAGCTGGCCGCCGAAGCAGTAGCCGATCGCGGCGACCTTGCCGGCGGCTTCGGGGCGCGCGCGCAACGCGTCGGCGGCCGCGCCGATGTCCGCGATCGCGAGACCGACGTCGGTCTTCTTCATCAGTTCGATGCCCTTGTCGCGATCGGCGCCTTCGTAGGTCAGCTCGACGCGCGGCTGCGTGCGCCAGAACACGTCCGGCGCGAGCGCGACGAAGCCGTCGGCCGCGTATTGGTCGGCGACCGCGCGGATGTGCGCGTTCACGCCGAAGATCTCCTGGATGATGATGACGGCGGGGCCCTCGCCGCGCTTGGGCAGCGCGAGATAGCCGCCGAAGCTGTCGTTACCGGTCGGGATGTCGATCCATTGGGCAGTCACGTTGGAACTCCTGGCGAACGGGCGCGCGACATGCGCACCGCGGATGGAAAAAAGGCGGCCTAGTGTGCCACCAATCCCGTGGCGCTGCAGCGCGCAAGCGGCGCGCCTGCCGGGTGTGCACGCGTGTCGAATCCGCGTCTCGGACCTGCTTCTCGCGCAGCGATCGTTTCGATCTCGATTATTCATTTTTCGGCGCTGCGCCGCTTCGATAGAGTCGACGTATCGGCCTTTACAAAGCGCTTTCGCACATCGTCATCGAAGGATTCGCCATGCCAGCCCGTGCATTTTCCACTCCGTTTTCCGAACGCTTCGGCCTGCGCCTGCCGCTCGTGCAGGCGCCGATGGTCGGCGCGACCACGGCCGCGATGGTCGCGGCCGCATCCAATGCCGGCGCGCTCGGCAGTCTCGGCGCCGGCGCGTTCGAGCCGGATCGTCTCGCGACCGAAGTCGTCGCGATTCGCGCGGCGACCGCGCGTCCGTTCGCCGTGAACCTGTTCGTGTTGCCCGAGGCCGCGCCCGACGCGGCGACCGTCGCACGCGCGCTCGGCGCGATCGAGCCGTTGAACGCGACGCTCGGGCTGCCGCCGGGCACCGCGCCCGCGCGCTACGCGCCCGACTTCCGCGCGCAATTCGACGCGCTCGTCGCATTGCGCGTGCCGGTCGCGAGCTTCACGTTCGGCGTGCTCGACGCGGCCGACGTCGCGCGCCTGAAGGCCGCCGGCACCTACGTGATCGGCACCGCGACGCACGTCGCCGAAGGGCGCGCGTGGCAGGCGGCCGGCGCCGACGCGCTGTCCGCGCAGGGCGCCGAAGCGGGCGGCCATCGCGGGACCTTCATCGGCTCGGCCGACGATGCGCTGATCGGCACGCTCGCGCTGGTGCCGCAGCTCGTCGATGCGACCGGCCTGCCCGTGCTCGCCGCGGGCGGCATCATGGACGGCCGGGGGATCGCCGCCGCGCTCGCGCTCGGCGCGCAGGGCGCGCAGCTCGGCACCGCGTTCCTGACGTGTGCGGAAAGCGCGATCGCGGCGGACTGGAAAGCGCGACTGCTCGCGAGCGCCGATACGTCGACGCAGGTCACGCGCGCGATCACGGGCCGCCATGCGCGCGGATTGCGCAATACGCTGATGACGCGGCTCGGCGAACGCGTGGCCGACGTCGCGCCGTATCCGGTGCAGAACGCGCTGACCCAGCCGCTGCGCCAGGCCGCCGCGCGCGCGAACGACGGCGACTACCTGTCGCTGTGGGCCGGGCAGGGCGCGCCGCTCGCGCGACGGCGCGCGGCCGCGCTCACGACGTCGCAACTCGTCGACGCGCTCGACGCCGAATGGCGCGCAACGGCCGGCTGACCGGCTCGTATCGAAGCGAGAAAAGCGCGTGTTGTCACGCGCGTTTCATTCAATGATCCCGCGCACAAAATACCGAATCGAAATGACGCGGGAATGCTTTGAATCAACCTTTCATCCGGCCGTCCGAGATTAGCGGAAACCCTTATCCGGTGGGGCTCGCGGCGATATTCGAGCATTCATTCCAAAGCGCCCATATCGGTAGTGTTACCACTACCCCAAAAAAGTCCCACAAATTAATTTGATCACCTACACTTGCGCGCAAGTACGGGCGGGCGGCCGCTACAAGCGGCTGTTTCCCTACGTGCTTGAGGCCAAGTGCATGAACGATGCAACCGGCGAATCGTCCAGTGAATGCAAACACAGGGATGGCAGCGGGGCACCGGGCGATGGCGTTTATTGGGACCGAAACTGGAGACTTACATGAATATCAAGATGCAAAAGCTGTTGCCGATCACCGCAGCGGCGATGCTGTGCGCTGCAGCTGCAAGCAACGCGGCCGCCGATCAAGTCGTCAAGATCGGCCACGTCGCGCCCTTGACGGGCGGTATTGCACACCTGGGCAAGGACAACGAAAACGGCGCGCGTCTCGCAGTCGAGGAGATCAACGCCAAGGGTCTCACGGTCGGCGGCCAGAAGATCACGCTGCAACTCGACCCGCAGGATGACGCGGCCGACCCGCGCCAGGCCACGCAGGTTGCGCAGAAGCTCGTCGACGACAAGGTCGTCGCGGTGGTCGGCCACCTGAACTCGGGCACGTCGATCCCGGCTTCGAAGATCTACAGCGATGCGGGCATCGTGCAGATCTCGCCGTCGGCGACCAACCCGGCTTACACGCAGCAAGGCTTCAAGACCACGTATCGCGTGGTGGCGACCGATGCGCAGCAGGGCCCGGCACTCGCGAACTACGCGCATTCGAAGGGCATCAAGAGCGTCGCGGTGGTCGACGATTCGACCGCATACGGCCAGGGTCTCGCGAACGAGTTCGAGAAGAAGGCGAAGGCGCTCGGCCTGAAGGTGATGTCGCACGACGCGACGAACGACAAGGCGGTCGACTTCCGCGCGATTCTGACCAAGATCAAGGGCGAGAATCCGGACGCGATCATGTACGGCGGCATGGACGCCACCGGCGGCCCGTTCGCGAAACAGGCGAAGCAGCTCGGCCTGCGCGCGAAGATCTTCGCGGGCGACGGCGTGTGCACGGAAAAGCTGGCCGACCTGGCCGGCGACGCGACCGACAACGTCGTGTGCTCGGAAGCCGGTGCTTCGCTCGAGAAGATGGCGGGCGGCGGGGCGTTCAAGGCGAAGTACGAGAAGCGCTTCGGCCAGCCGATCCAGATCTACGCACCGTTCACGTACGACGCCGTGTACATCATCGTCGATGCGATGAAGCGTTCGAACTCGACGGATCCGGCGAAGATTCTCGCGGCGATGCCGGCGACGAACTACTCGGGCGTGATCGGCACGACGACCTTCGACTCGAAGGGCGACCTGCAGCACGGCGTGATCTCGCTGTACAACTACAAGAACGGCAAGAAGTCGCTGCTCGACGAAGTGAAGATGTAAGCTGAAAAGCGGCCGACAGAAGGGGTAAAGGCGCGCCTGCGGCAACGCAGGCGCGCTTTCTTTTTGGCGAATCCGCAGCGGGTGGCGGGCCCGCCGCGCGGTCAGATCTTCAGGTGCGCGAGCACCTTCGGCGCGACGGCCGCGACGAGCGCCGCACACAGCGCGACGACCGACAGGCCGACGGTCAGATTCACGGCCTGCGCGACCGCGCCGATCACGACCGGACCGAACAGCAGTCCGAAATACGCGAGCCCGGCCACGTGCGCGAGCCCTTCGGCCGCGTGGATGCCTTTCACGCGCGCGGCGGCGGCGAACAGCACGGGCATCATGTTCGCGAGGCCGAGGCCCATCAGCGTGAAGTCCGTCAGCACGGCGATCGGGTTCGGCAGCAGCAAAGCGCCGATCATCCCGGCGCACGCGAGCGACGCGCTCGCGAACACGAGCTGCGGCGCGCCGAAACGCGCGCGCACCGCGTCGCCCGCGAATCGCGCGACCGCCATCCCGCCGGAGAATGCTGCATAGGCCGCGCTCGCGAGCGCGGGGCTCGCCGCGACGACGTCGCGCATGTAGACCGTCGCCCAGTCGTACATCGCACCTTCGGCGATCAGCGCGATCAGCGCGATGCCGCCCAGCATCCACAGCGCGGGCGAGCGCCAGCGATTGCCGCCGCCGTGCGCGTGCTCGTGATGCGGCACGTGCGGCAGCACGGCCGGGCTCGCGACGAGCAGCACCGCCGCGCCGACGGCCGCCGCGAGCGCGAGATGCACGGCCGGCGCCATGCCGGCCGACAGCAGCGCGCCGCCGGCCGCCGCCCCCGACATCCCGCCGATGCTGAACATCCCGTGCAGCGACGACATGATCGGCTTGCCGAGCGCGATCTCGACCGCGCTCGCCTCCGCGTTCATCGCGACGTCGAGCGTCGCCATCGAGAAGCCGAACAGCGCGAGCACGACGAGCAGCATCCAGTAGTCGGGCACGACGAGGATCAGCGCCGCGCATGCGGACATCACGAGCCCGCCCGCGAGGCACGCGGTGCGCGAGCCGACGCGCGCGATCCAGCGCGCGATCGTCAGCATCGCGGCGATCGAGCCGCCCGCGACCGCGAACAGCGCGATCGACAGCAGCCCCGGGCTCAACGCGAACTTGTCGCGCACGGTCGGCACGTGCACGCCCCACGACGCGTACATCATGCCGGCGATGAAGAAGAGAGCCATCGTGGCCGTTCGTGCACGCTGGCGGACCGGCAAGGCCAGCAGGCGATGCGCGTCGGGCGGCGCGGCGAAGTCGGGCGAGGATCGGGAGGAGGTTTCGGACACGGAGCGCTCGTGAATGGACGATGCGCGGGCGCGTCGCGCCCGTCGGATGGGTCCGATTCTATCGAACCGCTTACGGTCTTGCCGGCGCGCTGGCCGTTCGGCCGATCACGCTTCGGCGCGCGCCGCTTGCGCGGGCCGCGTTGGCCATTCGGCGGATGCCCGGCGGGACGCCGCCGCGAGTAACATCGGTGCGCAGGCGGCGTGCCCGAAGCGTTCCAGTGCGGCGCGTCATCGCCACCGTTGCCGCCCAGGCTTTTCGACAGCAGGAGTCACCGTGAACATCGATCCCGCCCTTGCCCTGCACCTGCTGCACCGCTGCGCGCTCGGCACGCTCGCGACCCACGCGCGCGACCCGCAGGGCTTTCCTTATCCGACGGTCGTGCCGTTCGCGCCCGATGCACGTCATCGCCCGGTGATTCTCGTGAGCGGCCTTGCCGAACACACGCGCAACCTCATCGCGGATCCGCGCGCGGGATTCCTCGTCGTCGACGCGCCGGACGGCGACGTGCTGAACGCCGAGCGCGCAACGCTGCTCGGTCGCTTCGTGCCGCTCGGCGACGATCCGCATGTCGCCGCGCGCTACACGCGCTACGAGCCCGATGCCGGACGCTACCTCGCGCTCGGCGACTTCACGTTCTGGGCGCTCGACATCGAGCGGCTGCGCTACATCGGCGGATTCGGCCGGATGGGCTGGGTGGACGGCGCCGGCCTCGATGCGCTGCCGCCGCTCGGGTTCGACGACGAACGGGCGTTGTGGGATGCGTACGACTCGAGCGATGCGCGCCGCGACGGGCTCGACCTGCTCGGCGTCGATCGCCACGGCGCCGACTGGCGCTGCGACGGCCGCCGCGTGCGCACGCCCTTCGATTCGGTGCCGGGCGACGCCGGTGCGTTGCGCGAACGGTTGATTGCCTGCGCACGGGATGTGACGTGACGCCGCGGATACGGAGATGTCTGAATAGCGCCTCGCGCCGTACGATTTTCCCGAACTTGTCGTCGGATGAAAGCTTTGATTTTTCCGCATGCAGGGTAATTGCGTATATTGATAGGCCGATTACCCGATGAGTAATGTCCTAATCTCTATGCAAGCGCGTGAAAACTTGAGAAAAGGCCGCAGCCGGTCAAAATGACATGTGTAAATTACAATTGATCTCGGGATTTTCATGAATCTCGCTTCTATCAAATCTTTTTTGTGCTAATCTCTGCCTTCGAAAATCCGAGGCACAAATATTCCATGAATGGTGAGCCGGCTGCAGACCGGTGCCATTGGTCATATAGAAAGGGAAACTATGTCTTCTTACAAGGACCTGCTGGCCCAGCGGGAGAAGCTGGAGAAGCAAATCGAAGAAGCGAAGTCGCGCGAATACGCCGAAGTGCTGAATGACGTGAAGCAGAAAATTGCCGACTACGGCTTTTCGCTCGCCGAACTTGGCCTCAGCCGCGCGAAGGCAGGCAAGGTCGGTCGCCCGCGCGCAGGCGTGGCAGCCAAATACCGCGATCCGGAAACGGGCGCGACGTGGTCGGGCCGCGGCAAGCCGCCGCGCTGGATCGCCGGCAAGAACCGCGAACAGTTTGCGATTTAAACGATCGTTTAAGTCGACGTCTCAAAAAGAGCCGCGCATCCGCCAGGAGCGCGGCTTTTTGCATTCTGGAATAAGAATGTATGCACGTTGTCATGAAAATGTCAGAAACGGGCGTGAATGAAAATGCAACCCGTTCGCATAAGCGGTTGATTTGAATGGAAAATTTCATGTTAACGGAATGCCGCGCGCACTTCGTTTGATAGAATTCCGTATCCCAACCGATATCTCGTATTTCATGTCCACGTTTTCCGACGACGCGCAAAGCGCAGATAAGCACGCGGTCGCGCGCAAGAGCACCCTCGTCAGTATTGTGCTGAATGTGGTGCTTGCGACGTTTCAGATCGTCGTCGGCGTGGTTGCGCATTCGCAGGCATTGATTGCCGATGGCATCCATTCGATTTCCGATTTGATCTCGGATTTTGTCGTGCTGGTTGCGAATCGCCATAGTGGTGCATCGCCGGATGCCGATCACAATTACGGACACAGCCGTTATGAGACCGTCGCGTCGCTGTTTCTCGGCGCGATCCTGATCGCGGTCGGCATCGGCATGCTCTGGCGCGCCGGCGATCGTCTCGTCAATCTCGAAAACATCCCGGCCGTCCATTTTTCCGCGTTGATCGTCGCGCTGACCGTGCTCGTGTCGAAAGAGGCGCTGTTCCGCTACATGCTGCGCGAGGCACGGCGCGTGCGTTCGGCGATGCTCGTCGCGAACGCGTGGCATGCTCGCTCGGACGCCGCTTCGTCGCTCGTCGTCGCGATCGGCATCGTCGGCAGTCTCGCCGGCGTGCGGCTGCTCGACCCGATCGCCGCGGCGATCGTCGGTTTCATGGTCGCGCGCATGGGCTGGACGTTCGGCTACGACGCGCTTCAGGACCTGTCGGATCGCGCACTCGACACCGCCGACACGGCCGAGATCCGCGCGCTGCTCGAGGCGACGCCGGGCGTGCGCGACGTGCACGACCTGCGCACGCGCAAGATGGGCGATGCGGCGCTCGTCGACGCGCACATCCTCGTCGATCCGATGATCTCCGTCTCCGAAGGCCATTACATCGCGGAAACCGCGCGTGCGCGCGTGCTGCGCGACCCGCGCGTGCTCGACGCGCTGATCCACGTCGACCCGGAGAACGACACGGCGCGCCGTCCGGCGCTCGCGCTGCCGCCGCGTGCCGAGATCACGGCGCGGCTCGAGGCCGCGCTCGCGCAACGCGGGCTGCATCCGGCCGCGATCAATCTGCACTACTTGAGTACGGGGCTCGAGATCGACGTGACGCTGGACGCCGGCGCGGGCGATACCGACGCGGCGCTGGCCGGCCGGCTCGACGTCGACGCGTTGAAGCGGCAGTTCGGCGCGCGCCGGATCGGCTTCACGCGCGGGCTGCCCGCGCAGGCCTGAGCGGCACGGGCGACCGCGGGCCGCGCGTTACAGCGGCAGTTGCGTGTCGAACTTGATTTCGCGCAGCACGACGCTCGTGCGCACCTGCGACACGGCCGGGATCTTGAAGATCCGTTCGTGCAGGAAGACGTCGTAGGCCTTGATGTCGGGGGCAACGATCTTGAGGATGTAATCGGCCTCGCCCGTCGTGCTGTAGCACTCGGTGACTTCCGGGCAGGTCGCGATCTCGCGCTCGAACTGCTCGACGCCGCCTTCGTTGTGGCGGGTCAGGTGCACGTGCGCGAGCGCGCACACGTGCAGGCCGAGCTTCTCGCGATCGAGCAGCGCGGTGTAGCGCTGGATCACGCCGGACTGTTCCATGTCCTTGATGCGGCGCCAGCACGGCGTGCTCGACAGGCCGACCTGGTCGGAGATTTCCTGCACGGAACGGCGCGCGTCGAGCTGCAACAGGCGAAGGATTTTTTGCGAAAAGGAATCGAGCGTCACCTGCGCCTCCATGCGGCAGCTACAACACGCTGAATGTTAGAGGGCCGGGAAAGGAAAGGCAATCTGGCGGCGCGTCGCTGAGCGAGATTCGCTAATTTGCACGCGGATCCGTGGGATTTTGTCCCGCCCCCGCCTGTTCCGACCGATCGGTGTCGCCCACCGCGAGGCCCGCGAGCGCGGCCTGCTGGCGGCGCAGGTCGGCGAGCATGTTGCAGAACAGCGCGCCTTGCTCGATCGCGTCGTCGAGCGCGACGTGCGTGTGCGGATGATCGTCGAACCAGTGCTTCGGAAAGCGCGGCTTGATCGCCTTGCGGTACGGCAGGCCCGTCATCGCGAACGCGAGCGTCTTGATGTCGAGCGCCGACCACGAGAACGGGCAGCGTCCGGCGAAGCGCATCATGTACCAGAACATGAACGTGAAATCGAAGCCGGCCGGCATCGCGACGAACACCGGCTTGCCGGGCAGCGCCTCGACCCACTCGACGTACGCGACGAGCGCGGCCTCGGGCGCCTGCAGGTCGCGCCGGCACGCGGCCCACGCTTCCGGTTCCGTCTTCCACCACGCTTCCTGCACCGGATGGGCCTGCGCGCCGGGCAGCGTCTCGAGGTTCGCCGAGAACGTCGCGATCAGCTGCTTGTCCTCGGTATAGGCGGCCGACGCGAAGCTCAGCATCGAGTGCGGGCCGGGAATCGGGCCGTCGGCCTCGACGTCGGTGCTGACGTAGATTTCGGGGATGGCGGTCTGGTTCATCCGAACACCTTGTCGGACACGAACGGATTCGTGCGGCGCTCGTCGCCGAAGGTCGAGACCGGGCCGTGGCCCGGCACGAACGTCACGTCGTCGCCGAGCGGCCACAGCTTCTCCTTGATCGAACGCACGAGGTCCGCGTGGTTGCCGCGCGGGAAATCGGTGCGGCCGATCGAGCCGGCGAACAGCACGTCGCCGACGATCGCGACACGATGCGCGCGGCTGAAGAACACGACGTGGCCGGGCGTGTGGCCGGGGCAGTGATAGACCTCGAGCGTCTCGTCGCCGAACTGCACGGTGTCGCCGTCGTTCAGCCACTGGTCCGGCTCGAACGCCTCGGCGGCCGGGAAGCCGAAGCGCTGGCTCTGCATCGGCAGTTGCTCGATCCAGAAGCGCTCGCCTTCCTGCGGCCCCACGATCGGCACGCCGTAGTGCGTCGCGAGCGCTTTCGCGCCCGCGCAGTGATCGACGTGGCCGTGCGTGAGCAGCACCTTCTCGACCTGCACGTTCTGCCGCGCGATCTCCTGTTCGATCCGTTCGATGTCGCCGCCCGGATCGACGACGGCGGCGCGGCCGGTCTTTTCGCAGACGAGCAGCGAGCAGTTCTGCTGGAACGGCGTGACCGGAATGAGCGTGACTTTCATGGAGGCACCGGCGGCTAAAAGGAGCGATTGTACCGGTCGCGCGCGCTGCCCGCCGCCTTTGCGGCGCGGCGTCGGACGCGCTGCTCAGGGCAATCCCGGAGCATTCCGATTGTTACAGCCATAGTGAGAATCAATGGTCCGGACGGGGCGCTTTTCGAGCCGGGGTTTTGGTTTATGTATAATGCCGCCCATTGCGCGTGAATTTCACGCAATTCGCTGGTGTTTCGGCCCCGTTAAAAAAGGGGTGTCGGATCACCGTCAAGCATCGACCGCCGGGGAGTCCGGCGGTGTATCCAGCACCGAGCATTCGGTGCTCACGTCTTGTCCGGCCGGGTGCTGCGCGCCCGTTCTGCGGCCCTGCTGCCGCGCCGCCGGATGAGGCCTGTGCCGCCGTTCCTGTGCGTTGGCAGTACGCAGCGCGCGCGAACGTGAAGCCATGTTCGATGGCGGCATGTGGGGTCTGGTCAGGCTGCCGGGGACAGGTTGCGCCAGACGTGAAAACTAATCAGGACGGTTGCGGCAGAGACGAAAGCCGCGCCCATGCTAGCCGCCTGCTCGCGTAGCCGAGCGGGGCGTGCACGCATTTGCCGTCCGGGCCGCGTATCTGCGTTGTTGAGCAGCGTTGTATCGGTGCGGCCCGAACCAGAAGGCGACACGTCGATGAACTTTCGTTTTCCGACTCGATTCGGGACCATTGCATTATTTTTTGCGCTGACGGGCTGTGCGGTGCCACCCAGCCAGACCACCGGCAGCGCCAACCAGAAGAACGCGGTCAGCAAGACGGCCGCTGCCGCGAAAGCGGATGACGACAAGCAGCAACTGAATTTCGATTCCGCGCTGGCATCGATGCCGGCTGCCGACAGCAAGGACGCGAAGAAGTCGTCGCTGGCGGACGCCGAGCCGATCGACGGCAAGGACGTGTCCGACTTCCGCCAGACGGGCCGGGCATCGTGGTATGGCCGGGATTTCCACGGCCGGCGCACCGCGAACGGCGAGCGTTTCAACATGAACGCGCTGACCGCCGCGCACCGCACGCTGCCGCTGTCGTCGTACATCAAGGTGACGAATCCGTCGAGCGGCAAGTGGGTCGTCGTGAAGGTCAACGATCGCGGGCCGTACAAGCGTGGCCGCGTGCTCGACCTGTCGTACGCCGCCGCCAAGATGATCGGCCTCGTGCATGCCGGCACGGGCCGTGTGAAGATCGAAGGGCTGTCGCCGCAGGAAGCGCGCGAGGCGCGCGACGAAATGTTCGCGTCGCTGTCGTCGAAGTAACGCGGCGGTTCGTCCGCTCATGCAAAAGGGCTGCCCTCGGGCAGCCCTTTTTCGTTTCCGCGTGCCGGGCGGTGGACGCCGCCCGCGCTCGCGCGTCAGCCTTCCTTCAGCGCCAGGGCGCGCGCATACAGCGCGTTGCGCGATGCGCCCGTCAGCGCGGCCGCGAGCTTCGCCGCGCTCTTCACCGGCACTTCTTCCAGCAGCAGCTTCAGCAGCGCGTCGTGCGCGGTGTCGTCGGCTTCGCCGACGTCGGCCGGCGCGCCTTCGACGACCAGGACGAACTCGCCGCGCTGGCGGTTCGCATCGCCGGCGAGCCAGCTCTGTCCTTCGGCCAGGGTGCCCCGGAACAGCTGCTCGTGTAGCTTGGTGAGCTCGCGTGCGATCAGCAGCCGGCGCGCCGGGCCGAACGCGTCGGCGAGGGCGGCGACGGTGTCCGCGATCCGGTGCGGCGCTTCGTAGAACACCAGCGCGTACGGGTGCCGCACGAGCGCCTGCAGCGCGCTCGCACGCTGCTTCGGCTTCGGCGGCAGGAAGCCCGCGAACGTGAACGCGCCGGCCCAGTCGCCGGCCACGCTCAGCGCGGTCACGGCCGCGCTCGCGCCCGGCAGCGGAATCACCGGGAAGCCGGCCGCGCGCACGGCGTCGACGAGCCGGGCGCCGGGGTCTGAAATGCCGGGCGTGCCGGCGTCCGACACGTACGCGACGCGTTCGCCGACGCGCAGCAGCTCGATCACGCGCAGCGCGGCTTCGCGCTCGTTGTGCTCGTGCACGGCGACGAGCGGTTTCGAGATGCCGTAGCGGGCCAGCAGCTGGCCGGTGTTGCGGGTGTCTTCGGCCGCGATGCGGTCGGCGAGGCCGAGCACGTGCAGCGCGCGCAGCGTGATGTCGGCGGTGTTGCCGATCGGCGTCGCGACCACGTAGAGCGCGGCGTCCGGGTAGTGCTGCGTTTGCGCAAGTTCGAGGAGGGCAGTCATGGCAGGCAATGCGCGCAATCGCGGCGCAAGCGGAACAAGGACGGCATTGTGCCACGCGGCACGGGCCGCGCCGGGCAACGAGCGCGGTTTGCCGACCGGCGGCGGCAACTTTTCCGGCACGATGCGATCCAGATCGATCGGCGCGACGTTCGAGCAGCGCGCGCGGCAGTTCCTGGAGCGTCGCGGTCTCGCGTTCGTCGCGGCGAACGTGACGATGCGCGGCGGCGAGCTCGACCTCGTGATGCGCACGCCCGACGGCACGCTCGTGTTCGTCGAGGTGCGCGCGCGGCGCAGCGCCCGGCATGGCGGCGCGGCGGCGAGCGTCGGCTTGCGCAAGCGGCGGCGTCTGGTCGCGGCCGCGCTCCATTTCTGGGCGCGGCACGGCGCGGGTGCCGCATGCCGCTTCGACGTCGTCGCGTTCGAGGCCGGTCGGCTCGAGTGGCTGCGCGATGCATTTCGTGCCGACGATGCATAGCCGCGAGCTGTGACGAGATGTAAAGAGTTCTTGTCATACCGCCGGAGAGGGTGCCGGAGTGCGGTAAACTCGCCGCACCCATGACGTTGCGCGCTGCGTGCCATGCGCGCCCAGTTCACCAGGAATCGATGTCAGTCGAACGTATTCAGCAACATTTCCGCGACAGCGCCGCGCTTCACGCCGAAGCGGCCGATGCGCTGTCGCTGCCGATCGCAGCCGCGGTCGACGCGATGTTCGCCGCGCTGGCGAACGGCAACAAGATCGTCGCATGCGGGGATGGCCCGTCGGCCGCCGCAGCGCATTACCTCGCCGTGTCGCTCGTCGGCGGCTTCGAGCGCGAGCGTCCGGGCCTGCCCGCGATCGCGCTGGCCACCGACGCGTCGCAGGGCGGCCTCACGGGGGCAGCCGCCGCCGATCAGCTGTTCGCGCAGCAGGTGCGTGTGCTCGGGCAGACCGGCGACATCCTGCTGGTGCTCGACGCGAGCGGCGCGTCGCCGCGCGTGCTGGCCGCGATCGACGAGGCGCACGAGCGCGAGATGACCGTCGTCGCGCTGACGGGCGGCGACGGCCATGCCGTGGCCGCCGCGCTGTCCGACACCGATATTCCGATCAGCGTGCCCGCCTCGCGCGCGGCGCGCGTCCACGAAGTCCATCTGCTGACCATCCACTGCCTGTGCGACGGCATCGACGCGATGCTGCTGGGTGAGGATTGAACGAAGGAGAGCCGTCGATGAATCAAAGCCGCGTCAAACAGACGCTCGTCAGAACCACGTTGCTCGCCGCGCTGACGGCGGGCCTCGCGATGTCGCTGCAGGGCTGCGTGCTCGGCGTGCTTGGGGCGGCGGCGGGCGGCGGCGCGCTGATCGCGACCGATCGCCGCACGCTCGGCGCGCAGACCGAGGATCGCGAGATCCAGGTCAAGTCGCTCTCGCAGATCAACAACGGGCTGCCGGACCAGTCGCACGTGAACGTGACGGTGTTCAACCGTCGCGTGCTGCTGACGGGCGAAGTGCCGAACAACGCGTCGAAGCAGCGCGCCGAGGAAATCGTGCGCGGCATCAACAACGTGAACGGCATCGTCAACGAGCTGTCGGTCGAGCCGTCGTCGTCGCTGTCGTCGCGCGCGAACGACTCGTACCTCGAAGGGCGCGTGAAGTCCGAGCTGATCGCCACTAAGGGGCTGTCGGCGAACTACTACAAGGTCGTCAGCGAGCGCGGCAACGTCTATCTGATGGGGCTCGTGACGGTCGACGAAGGCAATCGCGGCGCCGATGCGGCCAGCCAGGTGCCGGGCGTCGAGAAGGTCGTGAAGGTGTTCCAGTACATCCAGCCGCAGGACGCGCAGGCGTTGCAGGCCGCGTCGCCGAGCGGGGCGTCCGGCGCCCAACCCGCCGCCGCGCCCGCGGATGCCGCGACGGTCGGGGCGGTGCCCGATGCGTCGGTCCAGTCCACGCCGCTGCAACCGCCGGCGCCGATCTCGAATTCGTCGAGCGTGCACCCGGGCAATCCGAAGGCAACGCCGCAATGAAGTCGACGCAGATGAAGTTCTGGCAATGGATGGTGCAGGGCGCCGCAGCCGCGGCGCTCGCGGCCGGTGTGCTCGGCACTGCGCAGGCGGACGTCGGCGACGGCCTCAAGGTCGCGCGCGGCAACGCGTGCATGGGCTGCCACGCGGTGGACCGCAAGCTCGTCGGTCCGTCGTTCAAGGACATCGCCGCCCGCTACAAGTCCGATCCGCAGGCCGTCGCGAAGTTGTCGAAGAAGGTGAAGGACGGCGGCTCCGGCGTCTGGGGCGCGATTCCGATGCCGGCGCATCCGCGCATGAGCGACGCGGATCTGCGCTCCGTGGTCGAATGGGTGCTGGCGGGCGCGCCGTCAAAGTAACGCGCCGGGGGTGACGGATCCCCTATTGCCAAGCGTGGAAATGCGTGTGTATGATGGTCGACTGTTGGGGCGGTAGCTCAGCTGGGAGAGCGTCGCGTTCGCAATGCGAAGGTCGGGAGTTCGATCCTCCTCCGCTCCACCAACGGAATTCGAAGGGCTCGGTCGCCTTGCGGCAGGAAGGATAATTTTGCCTTGAGCGCAAAGATATGCTTCTCTGACAAAGTGCGATCTTATGCGTCAACAACAAAGCCGGCCTTGCGCCGGCTTTGTTGTTTGGAAACGGCTATCCGTAGCTCGGCCGTGCCCACGCACGAATCGAGCTTGGGCGAACGTGTCGTCGAAATTGCGCGATCGAAGTCCCCTTCGCCTCTATGTCTGCTACTGATCGTTGATGTGATCGCGGCCGATAGTCGACGTCAACGACCCTCGGCCACGTATCCCTGCTGGCCTAGGCAGGCATGGCACCATGCCGGGCACATGCTGGATTTCGAACTAGCGCAGATCGCCTGTGCTTTCCGGCGCGGCCTGCTAGCGCCGGCCGCAGCGCTGCCCGGGCTGGCCTTGGGCAGCGCCGACGGGAGCATCAAGAAGTACCTCAAGGGGGCAGGCGCGGCTCCGCCGGAGCCGCCGATACCTTGCATCAGTGGCAGCCGCCGCCCAGCGCCTGCACACAGTCCCGGAACGACTGGCAACCCGAGAGAGCCAACGTCCACGCAAGCAGCAGCACCATTCCCATCCATTTTCTGACCATTACACGACTCCCTAGCTGACAAGAACGACATTCGCTGTCGACATCGGCAACTCACTGCCGACGCTACGCATCCACATACGATGTCTGCTGGGACGGCACCAGGCGTGGTGGTGGCGTACACATGCAGACACACAGATCATCGCTCAGCGCCGCCTGCCGTCCATCGGGTCCGGTCGTGGAGACGCGCGGACCTTCGCACTGGATATGTCCCATGGTCTTGCAGACAGGACACCAGACCGGATCGGTCTCGTACGCTTGCTCGCGGCCACCGAGGAGATCGTGCGCGTCGCCGCCCTGCACGATCCCGCCGACCGTCGTCAGGTCACCTTTCACAATATCGTAGCGGCGCATCATTCGGCTCCGGTCAGACTGCGCCCGGTCGCGCGCGCAGGCTGTTCACCAGCGCGTCCCACGTCTGCAGCGCCCCTGCCTCGTCGACCGGAGCGGTGGACCGGCCCGGAGGCAGATCGCTACGCGCGGGTGCGCCCAGCAGCAGTTCGACCGAGGTATGCGGCTGCGCCACCGTCGCGGGATTCCCCGGCGCGAGCAGATAGAAGCGATACACCGTGACGTCGCCGTCCTTCAGCGCGAACAGCACTTCCTCGGCGTCCATGCCGGCCACAGTTCGCTTACCCTGCCGCAGGATACGATAGCTGCCGGGCATGCGATCGAGTTTCGCACGCAACTCGGGCAGGCTGCTGATGAGCGGCTGGGCTTGATCTTCTTCCACCGCGTCACGCAACTTGATCACCAGCAGTGCCGGCCGGCCCGGCATCAGCGCGAATGACTGGCTCACTTCTTCCGTGTAGGTCGACGGTCCGGTGACAATCCCGCCGTCGAAGCAGAAACCCGATTCCGTCGGCACTGTCCAGTTATCGCGCACCTTGATGCGGCGGTAGGTGTCGTTATAGATGCTTTCGGCTCGGCTCATCGCATCCGCCCCGATCCTGCCGGTTGTCTGGACGAGCGTACGATTCGCGAACAGATAACCTTCCGTATCGAACGGTAGGGCTACTCCTTTCACCACTGCACCGTTGAAGAGGAAAACCCGCGAGTGCTGCACCGGAGAAAACGCCATTTCCAGCCATGCGCGCCTCGTTTTCTCATCCAGATTGACGGGATTCACCCGTTGTTTGGTGCGCAGTTCCTTCTCGCGCGCCGCGACTCTGGCATCGTAGGTCTCCACCGACACGTCGTGCGTCGTGACGAGTTTTTGTCCGCGGTACAAGTAGCTTTCGTTCGAGATCTCGCTCGAAACGGGGCGATCGAACACGAGGCGACCGATGCACCACGGACGTACTTTGGACAGCAGAGGATTGTTCATCGTTGGTTCCACGGAAAACGCAAGAGAGCAGGCACACAGACCCGCCAGCAAAAGAAGTATGCGAACGATGCGCGCCATCACGCCTCTCCCGGCACGTCGATGTCCTTCACGATCTGCACCACACTGTAGAGGAGCGCCCAGCGGGTCCAGGGATGCGCGTAACTCTTCATGTGCTCATACCCGGCCTGCACGAACGCCATCTGCACGCCGTTGGCAGGATCACCCGGCACACCCGGCTTCAGGCCACGCGCCTGCGCGTCCGCCGACCATGCCGGCACGGTGCCGTCACCGCGAATGATGCCGGTCTTGCTCGCCACGCGATCCCAGTCGGTCGTAGCGCTCACGTCGGGGATCTTGTTGGTCTTCTGCATCGTGAACGTGACGCTCAGGTTGCGCTCTTTCAGCAGCACGCGGAGTTGGCCCTTGCCCGAATCGTCCAGCAACTGGGCAGCGCGGAGCTCGGATTCATGCACATCGGCCGGTACGTCGCCGGTCCAGATGGCGTTGCCCCAAGCTAGCAAGTTCTTCGTCAGCTCTCCTTGCTCGACGGTGGGCTTGTCCTTGTCGGTAGCCTCGGTCGTCGAGCCGGACGCAGGAGATCGCGTATCCAACCCTCCGTTGCCATACGCCACATACGTATTGCCATGGTACTTATTCTTCAACTGGCTTTGCCGTGTGACCACTAGCGTCATCGTGGCGATGTAATTGTCGACCAGCGCGCTGTCGCCGGTCCCGTCCCTGCCGAGTCGCTTTCTCACCACTTTGCCCGGATCGAGCTGAGCTGCCTTCGGCAGCAATCCGTACCAATCGGCGTTGAGATACAGTTCTCCGAGTGCGTTGCCATGCTTCGGGAACTGCATGAGCACCGTTCCGTCAGGTCGAGCGAATATCCACCATGCCGTGCCGTTGTTATAGTCCGGCATCGGTGTCAGCTCCATTGGTCCCGGTGCGTTCGCCATCACCGCGATGAATTCGTTCGCATCGCGTCCGAGCAGGCTGCCGTTGATAAATCCGTTCATGCCGCCTTCGGGGCCGCCCCCTGTCTTGTAACGCTTGGCCGCCAGCGGCGCTCCGGTGGCCGGCTGTGCGCCGTGAAATACACCGTGGATCGAGCCTTCCGCGCCATGGTTCAACACGGCAAAGCGAGCCACCAGACCACCCATCGAATGCGTCACGATGATGGCCTTGCCCGTATCGTTCTCCTTGCAGATCTCGGTAATGCCCATGAGCCGCGTTTTCCCCTTGGTCTGCGGGTCGGGACAATCGACCCCCGTGACCACATCGCGCCCCGAATCGTAATTCGACTGCAGCCAGTTGTAGCCGATTGCGTAGACACGGTAGCGGAACTTGACGAACCGCTTGAACTCAGGGGACCCCGAGGTGATCGCCTCGCCTTTTCCGTACGCACCGTATTGCGTCGGCGCGGTGTCCAGCACCGGATGCAGTGCCCACGTCTTGCCCTCCGGATCGGGCGCGCACCAAGCACCCTGCAACTCGCCGCACAGCATGGGGTTATTCAATTGTTGCTCAAGCCACAGCAGCACGGGCTGGTAACTGGTTCGGTAGACCGAACCCCAGCCGCGCCGCCGCGCCTCCTCTTCGGTGATCGTCTTGCCATCGCCCACGTTGATCGGTCCGAGCGGCGTCACCGACACCTTGAGAGGATCGAAACGGATTTCGCGCGACGATGCGCTTTGAAACCACCCGAAGAGGACCGATAAAAATCCGCCGAGCATCGCACCAACCGTGTCCATGTTCGGCGCAAAGAAGGCCTCGTCGCCGGTGTCCTTGGTGACGATGGGCGAACCCATGACGCCGGGGATGAAGATCACCGGGATGATGGGGCGCAGGTCATGCAACGTCTCCTTGGCGCGCGTATCGTCGGCTGGCGTCAGGGTGGCATGGGCATACGAGTCGCCCCCTTCATCGGTATGCGATGAAAGACGGACGACTTCGTGTTCGGCCTCGTCGTCGCCGGAACCCTGGCCCGGGGTACCGGGACTGTCAGGCTGATTTTCGCTCATGGATGCTCGCTGATAGAGGTTGTGTGTGCCACCTAGGCTTTGCTGGCGCTCGGTCGCAGCGCACGGATCATCACGGTTTCGATATCGTTGTTCTTCTGTTCGGTTGTATGGCCCAGTTCGTCGGTGATGCCGCTCAGGCGCGTGCCATCGCCACGAACGATCTCGTACGGATGGTTCTTGAGCGGATCGCCCGTGATGCGGTCGCGCAAGATGTACTTGTCGTTGAACGCCGGCTTCGGAAGGCTGTTCATGTGCTCGGCCACCGAACTGGGGCCCTGCCGGCTGAACGACGCCGACTTGACGGTACGCGCGCCGCGGGTGCCGTCCTCGATGCCTTCGGCGGTAATCCGGATATACGAGCCACCGCATTTGAGCATCAGTTCGGTCTTGGCGTCGATCACGATGCTACCGTTGTTGCTCTTGAGCGTGAGGCCGAGTTCGGAAAGCAGGCGTAGCTGGTCGCTGAGTGCCTGGATATCGACCGCGCCTTTTCCGGCGATCAGCTTCATGCCGGCGCGCTGGACGAAGATGCTGATTTTTTCCGCAACGCCCGCCACCAGCGATTTGCCGACCGCCCAGTAGGTGTCCTTGCCGCTCACCAAATTCAGGTGTTCGTCGGCCACCAACTGCGCCGACGCGCGTGTGGTCAAGCCCATGCTTTCCTGACTTGATCCGAGCATGACGGGCTTGGTAAAGGCGTTCGCGCTGCCGGTCCCGCCGCCCGCCGTGCTGCCGCCATTGGACACGCCCGCCTTGCTGTGCTGGGTTGCCTTCGCGAACGCGGCGAGGGCTTCGCGTCCCGGCTTCAGATCCTCGCCCCTGGCCGTCGCGCTGGCAGAGGACAGCGACTCGACCAGCAGATCGGCGCGTGCCAGGATCTCGCGTGGCTGGCTGGTATCAAGTGGCTGGCCATCGACGCTGGTGGCGTGGGTACTGAAGTACAGTCCCTCGCCTGCGTGAATTGCGCCGGCGTTATCGGTACGCAGCGTAAAACCGCTACCCACATAGGCGCCCCGGGTATTGCCGTTCTGGACGATCTGGTAACCGAGATGCAGGCCGCTCATGCCGTGGCTGCTCATCACGCGCATCCGCGGCTGGCCGGTCGAGTCGTCCATGACCTGTTGGTTGTAGCCACCGCCGCCGCCATACTCCCGTGACTGATAGCCGGACATCAGGCCGTTCGAATGCCACTGCGGCTTTGCCGCGCCGTTGTACACGCGGTGAAGCGCAACCGGGCGGTCGACGTCGTTGCCGATATGGCCAATCAGCAGTTCCTCACCCGCGCGCGGCATGTGGACACTGCCATAGCCCTCGCCGGTGTCGGACTGCGCGATGCGCACCCAGCACGACGCGCGGTCGTCACCTTCGTTGAGCCGATCCCAGATGAACAGCACCTTCACCCGGTTCAGTTCGTCGGTGTAGCATTCCTGGCCTTTGGGGCCTGCCACGATCGCCGATTCCAGCTTCGCTTCGGGCTTGCGATGTTCGAACGGGCTGCGGTAAGGCACTATCGTGCGCTGCGCCTCGATGGCGATCCGGTAAAACCCCGTCGATCCGTCGGCGTGGCTCACGCCGAACGTCTGGCCGGGATCGTCGGCACGAGCCTGCGCCAGCGCATGACTCAGGCTGTGGGGAAAATTCGTTTCATGTCCGGAGAGCGGTAAGTTGTTCTCGATGGTCCACTCCACCTCGATGCTCGCGAATTCGTTCTGGTTCGCGGCGTCATGATCGTGCTCCGGATGTCCGGTCAGCGTGAAGCGCCGACCCGCATCGATGGCGCGTAGACCGCCGATGCCATGAAAGCGTTTTGCCTGCGACTCCCACTCCTCCATGCGGATCTTCGACAGATGGTCGCCCCGATCCTGTTCCGGATACGTATAGCCACCGGTGTATTCGTAGATTTCCGCTTGCGCGGGTAACGCCCCCTGGTTGGCCATCGTCGGCACCGACGTCGCTTTCGGATTGAAGGGCGTCGACGGATTTTTGTAGTCGAAGGTGCGTGTCGACAACAACACGGATTGCAGCGTCCGGGTCCCTGCCCATTGGGTCAGTGCATCGGCCTCGCTGTGTATGCCCGCACGATAGAACTCAACGGTGGCCGGCGACAACGGTTCGAGTGTGCCGAGGCGATCGGTGACCACCAGCGTATGCGATTTGCCATCGGTGGCCTGCTGCCAGACACCGTATAGACCTTCCGACTCCAGGAGCCGGTGCACGAAGTTCCAGTCGGCCTCGTCCTGCCGGCAATAGGAACGTGCCGGCAACGGCTTCGAGAGCGCAAAGCGGTACATGCCCTTCGCCTGCGGATGTTCATTGAATACGTCTGCAATGATTTCGTCCGCGGTCTTGTCCTGCCAGTGCCGCTGGTCGCGACGGAACCTCAGGAAGTGCATCCACGAGGAAAAACCGAGCTGATAGCTTGTAAGGCCACCGTCCGCTCCAAGCCGACGGGCCGTGTGCACATAGCCGTGATGTGCGCAATAGGAACCATCGGCCTGCTGAATCCAGAGGGTCACGGCCTGGGAAATCAGCGTTTTGAGCTGAACATCGCTGGACGTGGAGACGCAGTCGAGCAGGAAGAGATAATCGCGGCCGATCCGTGAACGTCCGGTCACGCGGTGGGGCAGCAGGACATTCTGACCTGCCGGCGTGTCCAGTTTTAGAAGACGGTCCTGCTGCGATAATCCGCCGGTTATTGCCCCGATTATGTCACGCGTGCCCATACCGCCTCTCAGTGGTTTATTTTTTACTTCCCGTGCGATTTTACGGTGATAACCCCAGACGATTATTAGGAATTGAAAAAAATATGGCGTGGTTAAGTGCGAAACGGATATTTGGGGGCAGACTGATGCATAGACATCCGCGCAAACAAGCCCTGCTTGTGTGACGGGGCTCGCACAATATCCAGTGCGTGGTGTACTTGAGTGTGCAGCGTCCTCATTGCATGGATGATTTTGCTGATCCGAACCACTGCCTCGAAAGTCTCCTGTACCAGACCACCTCCCCGATCTCGACGCAGCGCCCGCCGACGCGCTGGCGTTCCGGGAGGGGCGTGAGTCGGCATGAGGGTGTTGCGGCAATGGCGCTACGGTGAATTCGTATGTAGTGGTTCTGACACGCCGACCGTGGTAGCCGCCGCGCCACGTGCACACAATGCAGCGAAATCAAAGCAGCGAGGAGAAAGTGCAGGGAATAGCTTCCGTCTGTTCGGTGTCCGTTTTTCAGATGCTTTTGATTTCGGCGGTCGGAGTGAAAAGAGATGCGTCCTACTGCTCGCAAGGATTTGCTCCCTGTCTCAGCCAGACCGAGCCCTTTTTGTTTTGTCGTGTGTCCGCTCCGCAGCCGTCATCCGCGCCCGAAACTCGGCCGCTTCGGATCGTACGTCCACCCCGGCATCAGATACCGCATCGCCATCGCATCGTCGCGCGCCGTGCCGCCGACTTGCCCGTACAGCGCATGAGCCGCCTCGACCTGCGCCATGTCGAGTTCGATCCCGAGCCCAGGGCGCTCGGGCACGGCCACCCGGCCGCCGACGATCTCGAGCGGCTCGCGCGTGAGCCGCGCGTCGCCTTCCTGCCAGATCCAGTGCGTGTCGATCGCGGTGATCGTGCCGGGCGCCGCCGCGGCCGCATGCGTGAACATCGCCAGCGACACGTCGAAGTGGTTGTTCGAGTGCGAACCCCACGTGAGCCCCCAGTCGCGGCACAGCTGCGCGAGCCGCACCGAACCCTGCATCGTCCAGAAGTGCGGATCGGCGAGCGGAATGTCGACCGCCTGCAGCCGCACCGCGTGATCCATCTGCCGCCAGTCCGTCGCGATCATGTTGGTCGCGGTCGGGATGCCGGTCGCGCGGCGGAATTCGGCCATCACCTCGCGGCCCGAGTAGCCGGCTTCCGGCCCGCACGGGTCCTCCGCATATGCGAGCAGATGACCTTGCCCGCGGCATAGCGCGACGGCTTCGTCGAGCGACCACGCGCCGTTCGGGTCGAGCGTCGCGCGCGCGTCGGGAAAGCGCGCCTTGATCGCCGCGATCGCTTCCATCTCGTCCGCGCCGGCCATCACGCCGCCCTTCAGCTTGAAATCGACGAAGCCGTAGCGCTCGACGGCGGCCTCGGCCTGCTGGGCGATCGCAGCCGGCGTGAGCGCGGCTTCGTTGCGCAGCCGGAACCACGGGTCGGCCGCGTGCATCTCGTCGCGATACGGCAGGTCGGTGCGGCGCCGCTCGCCGATGTAGAACAGGTACGCGAGCATCGGCACCGCGTCGCGCTGCTGGCCTTCGCCGAGCAGCGCCGCGACGGGCACGTCGAGATGCTGGCCGAGCAGGTCCAGCAGCGCGGCCTCGATCGCGGTGATCACGTTGTCGAACCGCAGGTTGATCTCGTGCGGCTGGCGCAGCACGGCGGCCTCACCGGTCGACGTCACCTCGTGCCGGATCGTGCGTCCTGCCGCCGCGCCGGTGCCGGACAACGCCGCGCGCACCGCATTGAGCGTCGCCTGGTGACGCCCGATCGACTGGCCGACCACGAGATCGGTCATCCGTTCGAGCGCCTGGCGGATGCCTTCGCCGCCGGGCACTTCGCCGACGCCCGTGTGGCCGCTGCTGTCGTCGAGGATCACGAGGTTGCGCGTGAAGTACGGCGCGTGCGCGCCGCACAGGTTCAGCAGCATGCTGTCGCGGCCGGCGACGGGGATCACCTGCATGCGCGTGACGCGCGGGGTGCCGGCACGGCGGGATTCGGACATCGGTTCGCTCCTGGTTCCGGTCATGCGCGGGCCGCCGGACGCGCCGGCGCGGCCCGCGCCGTTCAGTTCAGCTCGACGCGACGAATTTCGCCGACGACGAACAGGTAGCAGATCACGGCGACGAGCGCGTGCGCGACGACGTACACCAGCGCGCCGTTGAACGAGCCGCTGCGGTCGACGATGTAGCCGATCGCGATCGGCGTCGTGATGCTGGAAAGATTGCCGCACGTGTTGAGCAGCGCGCCGCTCAGGCCGGCGATCTGGCGCGGCGCGGTATCGGCGTTGACGGCCCAGCCGAGCGCGCCGAGCCCCTTGCCGAAGAACGACAGCGCCATGAACAGCACGACGAGCACGTGCGAATCGGTGTAGTTGCAGACGATCATCGACATCGACAGCAGCATGCCGATCACGATCGGCACCTTGCGCGCGACCGACAGCGACTGGCCCTGCTTGAGCAGCGCGTCGGACACGATGCCGCCGAGAATCCCGCCGAGGAACCCGCACACGGCCGGGATCGACGCGACGAGCCCCGCGTTGAGGATCGACATCCCGCGCGCCTGCACGAGATAGACGGGAAACCACGTGATGAAGAAGTAGGTGAGGGCGTTGATGCAATACTGCGCGACGTACACGCCGACGAGCATCCGGTTCCTCAGCAGCGCCTTCACGTGACGCATCGACGGGCCGCCGTCGCGCGCGCCGGTCGCCTGGTCGATGTTGACGAGCGCGCCGCCTTCGGTGAGGTAGTCGAGCTCCGCGCCGTTGATGCGCGGGTGCGCCTTCGGGTCGTACATCGTGCGGTTCCAGACCAGCACGAACGCGAAGCCGAGCACGCCCATCACCGCGAACACCGACTGCCAGCCGTACGCGTGCACGAGCCAGCCCATCAGCGGCGCGAACACGACGGTCGCCGCGTATTGCGCGGCGTTGAAGATCGCCGACGCGGTGCCGCGCTCCGCGGCCGGAAACCACGTGGACACGATCCGGCTGTTGGCCGGGAACGACGGCGCCTCGGCCGCGCCGACCAGGAAGCGCAATCCGAACAGCAGCGCGAACGCGGCCGCGCCGCCGACGAAGCCGATGCCGCCCTGAAGCAGCGTGAACAGCGACCAGAAGAAGATGCTGAACGCATAGACGATGCGCGACCCGAAGCGGTCGAGCAGCCAGCCGCCCGGCAGTTGCGCGATCACGTACGACCAGCCGAACGCCGAGAAGATGAAGCCCATCTGCACATGGCTCAGATGCATCGCGCGGGCCAGCGCCGGGCCCGCGATCGCGATCGCCGCGCGATCCGCGTAGTTGATCGTCGTGACCGCGAACAGCACGGTCAGCACGAGCCAGCGCACGCGCGTGCGCCGGGCCGTTGCCGACGCGGACGCCGGCAATGCGTGAAGCGGATTCATGACTGTCTCCTCCGAAGGGCGGAAGGTGCCGTCGAGCGGCTGCGCGTCGGTGCGCGCGTTTTTTCGTGGTCATCTTGCCGGCCGGAGGCCGGACGCCGATGCCCTGAGGCGGGCGTCCGGGTCATTCTGGCATGGCGAAAATCGCGCTTTCATGCCAATTGCTGACTTGATCGATTCAGGAATTGGATCGATTGGAGGCGGACGCGAATTGTGGGCGCGCTTCGCCGGAGGGTTCGTTCATGCGTGCGCGTCGTCCGGGGCGGCGCCGTGGTGGGCCGCGACGTGTTTCGCGAGAAACTCGACCGCGGCGCGCACGCCGGGCAACTGGCCGCGCCGGTGCGGCATCAGCAGTGTGGTCGTGACGGTGCCGGCCCGCCAGCCGGGCAGCACGCGCACGAGCGCGCCCGACGCGAGCGCGGCGCCCGCGATCCAGTCGGGCAGGCATGCGACCCCGAGGCCGGCCGTCGCGGCCTGCAGCAGCAGCGTCGACTCGTCCGCCTGCATCCGGATGCGCGGCGCGACGTCGACGGTGTCGCCGGCGCGCTGCAGCCGCCATGGCTGAGGACCCGGATGAAGCCCGTCGTGCCGGGCGAGGTCGGCCGGCGCGTCCGGCGTGCCGGCACGCGCGAGATATGCCGGCGACGCAACGGCGACGATCGGCGACGTCGCCAGCGGCCGTTGCACGAGTGCGGAATCGGGGAGCGGTGCGAAATGGCTGCGGACCGCGATGTCGAAGCCTTCCTGCGCGATGTCGACGAGCCGGTCGCTCGCATGAATCTGCAGCAGCAGCTTCGGGTGCGCGATCGCCAGTGCCGGCAGGCACGGCGCGAGGATGTGCTGAGCCACCGGCACCGAACTCGTGATCCGCACGACGCCGGCCGGTTCGGCCGCCTGCCGCAGCACGGCGTCGCGCGCGCTTTCGGCCTCGATCACCGCCGCGCGCGCATGCTCGAAGAATTCGGCGCCGACCGGCGTCAGCCGGAAGCTGCGCGACGTGCGATGCACGAGCCGCGCGCCGAGCGTGCGCTCGAGCTCGGCCACACGCTTGCTGACCGTCGATTTCGGCAGGTCGAGCCGACGTGCGGCCGCCGACATGCTGCCCGCGTCGACCGCCTGTACGAAGAGGTAGAGATCGTTGAGATTCACTGTCAGCGTCCACCAGGAGAAACGACGGGTTTCGATTCTAGCGGCTACTGCGCGATCGTTCGTCATGGGAGCATGATTGCTCGATCAACTTCTGCGAAATCCCCATGTCTCCGATCCTTCTCTACGGCATTCCCGCCGGCTGCTCGTTCGGCTCGATCGTCGCGCTCGAATGGGCTGGCCGGCCTTACCGGCTGTCGCGCATCACGATGCCGGGCCTCGTGACGAGCGACGCCTTCCTCGCGCTGAACCCCGCCGCCGAGACGCCGGCGTTCGTGACCGCGAACGGCGACGTGCTGACCGAAAGCGTCGCGATCCTCGGCCATGTCGGCGCACAGGCACTCGACAGCGGCCTCGCGTTCCGCCAGGGCAGCGCGGATTTCGACCGTCTGAACCGCATGCTCGCGTGGTTGAACACGACGTTCTTCAGCGCGTTCGGCGCGCTCTGGTACGTGTACGAACACGGCGCCGAAGGCGCCGAGAAAACCGTGCTGCAGGCATATGGTCGCGGCAAGGTGCTGAAGGCACACCGTCACCTCGAGGCATTGCTCGAGCGCCGTGACGGTCCGTGGCTGCTCGGCGCGCAACGCACGCTGGCCGACGCGTATTTCGCTGGAATCGCCCGCTGGGCGGACTATCACGCCGTGTTCGAGCAGGACGCGTTTCCGCGTGTCGCCGCGCTGCGCGCACGGCTTGCCGATGACGCCGGCGTGCAGTTCGCTCACGCGATCGAGGAAAACCGGCCACTACCGGCGTCGTCGGCGTTCGAGGGGCATGTGTCGCTCGACGATGCGCTCGCCAGCGCGCGCGTGACCGCGATGTCGGCCGCGACGCCCTGAAGACGGGACAGCGCGCTCACTCGACGCGCACACGACGTCGGCAAATTTTTACCCGGGTGATATTGACATTCAATTTATACCCGGATAAAAATAGCGTCATTCCGATTTCTGCCTACGGGCGACCACGATGACGCTCTCCACACTTCTCCCTTCCTACACTGCGTTCGATGGCCACCGGCGCGTCGCGTCGGGCCCGCTCGCGACGGTGGCGGTGGCGGTCCGGCAGGCGGCCGGCGACGCGATGTCCGGCACGATCGTGATCTTCGACGACGCGACCGGCCGCTCGATCGACCTCGACCTGCGCGGCACGGCGGACGACATTCGCGCGCGTTACGCGCCCGTGCCGGGCGAGGCGTCCGCGTCCGCCGGCGAGCCGGCCGGCGCGGCCGAACAACGCGGCCGTGGCCGTCCGAAGCTTGGCGTCGTGTCGCGCGAGGTCACGTTGCTGCCGCGTCACTGGGACTGGCTCGCCGCGCAGCCGGGCGGCGCGTCCGTCGCGCTGCGCAAGCTGGTCGAGGACGCGCGGCGCACGCACGCGGCGGCCGACCGGCGCCGCGACGCGCAGGCGCGCGCATACCACTTCATGTCCGCGATCGCGGGCGACCTGCCCGGATTCGAGGAGGCCGCGCGTGCGCTGTATGCGAACGACCTCGAGCGGGTGGCCGAGCTGATCGCCGGCTGGCCCGACGACGTGCGCGGCCATGCGCTCGCGCTGGCGCACGGCGATCTGCCGCCGTCGACCGAAGACTGCTGACGGAGCACACGACGCGATGACGACATTCGATCTGAACCGCGGCGCGATCGCGCCGGTCGCCGACGAAGTCGACCTCGTCGATCTGCGCGTGACCGGCGCGATCCCGCCCGAATTCGACGGGACGCTGCTGCGCAACGGCCCGAATCCGCCGGGCGGCCGTTTCGAGGGCAACGACGTGCTGTCGTGGTGGCCGGAAGCGGCGATGCTGCACGCGATCGCATTCGAACGCGGTCGCGCGGCCGGTTACCGGAACCGCTGGGCGCGCACGCGCCGCTGGGCCGACGTGCACGCGCCGGAGCAGGCGCCGCACCTGCCCGACTCGAACCCGAACGTGAACGTGCTGCAGCACGCCGGCGAATTGCTCGCGCTGGCGGAAGGCGGCGCGCCGCTCGCGATCACGGCCGCGCTCGACACGCTCGGTGCGCCCGCGCGGCACACGGCGTTCGGCGGCGCGATGACCGCGCATCCGAAGGTCGATCCGGTGACGGGCGAACTGATCCTGTTTCGCGCGGACTGGCGCGCGCCGTGGCTGCGCTATGGCGTTGCCGACGCGCAGGGCGTGCAGCGCGTCGACCTCGCCGTCGACGTGCGCGCGCCGTCGATGATGCACGACCTCGCGATCACCGAAACCCGCAGCCTGCTGCTCGACCTGAACGTCGGCTACGACTTCGCGATGCTGAAGCAGGGGCACCGGATGCCGCTGCGCTGGCACGACGACCGCGACGCGCGGATCGGCGTGATGCCGCGCCACGGCGGCGACGTGCGCTGGTTCGGCATCGAGCCGTGCTTTATCCAGCACGTCGTGAACGCGTACGACTGCGATGCGTCGTGCATCGTGCTCGATGCGGTGCGCTATCCGTGGTTCCTGCGGCTCGACGCGCGCACGGGCCGCTTCGCCGACAACCCGGTCGGCGAGCTGTGGCGTTACGTGATCGATACGGCGAACGGGCTGATCGACGAGGGGCCGCTCGCCGACGGCGGCATCGAGCTGCCGCGCATCAACGAAAGCCGCACGGGGCGCCGCTACCGTTATCTGTATGCGGCCGAGCAGCCGAACAATGCCGAAATGCGCGGCGTGATGCGCTTCGACCACGTGCGCGGCACGACGACGCGTTACGCGGTGCCGGCCGGCGACCAGAACGGCGAGCCGGTGTTCGTGCCGCGCCCGGGCGGCGCCGACGAGGACGACGGCTGGCTGCTGGTGGTGGTCTACCGCGCGGCGACGGATACGAGCGACGTCGTGATCCTCGATGCGCGCGCGATCGACGCGGCGCCGGTCGCGACGGTGCACCTGCCGCGTCGCGTGCCGGCCGGGTTCCACGGCGCGTGGGTGCCGCGCGAGCGTCGGGCGTGAGCGGCCGCGCGCGTCACTGCGCGCGCAACGCGTCGACGATGTTCAGCCGCGCGGCGCGCATCGCCGGCAGGAATCCGCCGACGAGCCCCATCACGAGCGAGAACAGCAGTGTCTTCACGACGATCGCGGGCGTCAGCACGAAGCGGAACGACAGGTCGGAGAAGGTCTGGAAGTTGGTCGTCGAGAACGACGCGAACTCCATCAGCGATGCGCACGCGAGCCCCGCGACGCCGCCGACGAAGCCGAGCAGCAGCGCCTCCAGCAGGAACGCGGCGAGCACGTTCATGCGCTTGAAGCCGAGCGCGCGCAGCGTTCCGATCTCGGCGGTGCGGTTCGCGACCGACGCATACATCGTGATCATCGCGCCGATCATCGCGGCGATCGAGAAGATCGTCGACAGCGTGATGCCGAGGATGTTGATGAAGGTCGACAGCGCCTTCGACTGGTCGCCGTAAAACGTCTGCTCGCGTTTCGCTTCATCCGTCAGGCGCGGGTCGACGTCGATGTCGGCCTTGAAGCGCGCGAAGCCGTCGGCGCTCGGGATGCGCAGCACCATCGACGAATAGCTGGTGCGCCGGAACGACTGCATCAGCTGGTCGACGTCGCCCCAGATCTCCGAATCGAAGCCGCTGCCGCCCGCGTCGAAGATGCCGACGACGGTCCAGTCGCGCTGCGCGAAATGCAGGCTGTCGCCGAGCTGCGTGCCGCTGAAGCCTTTCGCGATCGCGCTGCCGACGACGATCTCCGACGAGCCCGGCGCGAACGCGCGGCCGGCCACGAGCTTCACGCGCGGGCGCAGCGCGAGGCCGGCCGGCGACACGCCGCGGATCACGACGTTCGACGGTTTGCCGCTCGACGTCTTCACGAGCGAGATCAGCACGACGGCTTCCTTCGACACCCGCGGCCGGCCATCGGGGCCGAGCGCCACGGCCGGATGCATCTCGAGCGCGTTGGCCTGCTGGTGGTCGATCGCGCTCTGGATCTCGGTTTCCGCGCCCTTGCGGATCACCACGACGTTGTCCGGTTCGCCGGTCGACACAAGCGTCTGCGTGAGCCCCGCGTCGAGCATCTGCACCGTCGCGAACACGAAGATCACGAGCGCCATCCCGCCCGCGGTGAGCGCGGTGGTGAGCCGGCGGGTCCACAGGTTGCGCGCGATGTAGGTCAGCGGAATCGCCATGCGCTTATCCGATCGCCCGCAGGCCTTCGACCACGCGCACGCGCGCCGCCTGCCAAGCCGGCACGAGCGCGGCCGCGAGGCCGACCGCGACCGAGCACGCGGCCTGCAGCACCATCGTTTCGGCCGACACCTTGAATACCGGGAAGATGCCGCCCGCGGCCTGCTTGAAGAGGCTCGCGGCCGGCGGCGTCGCGAGCATCGCGAGCCCGCCGCCGACCACCGCGATCACGACCGATTCGCCGAACACGATCAACGCGAGGAAGCCGGGGCCGAAGCCGAGCGCCTTCAGCGTCGCGTATTCGGCGGTGCGTTCGCGCGCGCTCATCGCCATCGCGTTCGCCATCACGGCCATGATGATCAGGATCACCACGTACGACACGACGCGGATCGCCGCGATGATCTGGTTCGACATCGCGACGAAGCCGAGCTGGAACGCCTGCTCGGTCTCGGTCAGCGTTTCGGCGAGCGAGTTCTTGAACACCGCGTCGACGTTGCGCGCGATCGCGGCGCCGTCGTCCGGATTCGCGACGCCGAGCACGAACACGCCGACCTGGTCGGCCTGCTTCGGCGTGCGCTTGCGCACCGTCTCGTTCAGGTAGTCCCAGTGAAACACCAACTGGCGCGTGATCGTCGAGTCGTCGCGGCCGTCGAGAATGCCGCGCACGACGAAGTCCCACGTGCCCGGATAGATCGTGCCTTTCAGCGGAATCACGTCGCCGACCTTGAAGCCGAACTGCGTCGCGAGCTGGCGTCCGACGAGGCAGCCGCGGCGGTCGCGGTCGTAGTCGGCGCGCTGCTGCGCCGGGAGGATGAATTCCGGATACAGGTCGAGGTAGTTCTCCGACACCGCGAAGCTCGCGAAGAAGTTCTTCGGGTCGCGGTAGATGCCGCCGAACCAGTTCGAGCGGACCACGGCGGTCACGCCGTCGACGCCGCGGATCCGGTTCTCGTAGCTGACCGGCAGCGGAAACACGAGCGAGATCGCATTGCGCGTGACGAGCCGGCCGCTGGACGCGGCGGCCGCGCCCGCGTACCACGCGTCGACGACGGTGTGCAGCAGCCCGAACGCCAGCACCGCGATGGTGAGCCCGAGCACGGTCAGCAGCGTGCGCAGCCGGTGCCGCAGCGCATTGCGCGCGATCAGCTTCAGCACGTACATCGTGCGCGCTCGCGTCCGTCAGACGGCGTGCCCATCGATCAGCTCCCCTTTTTCCAGATGCACGAGCGAGCGCGCGGCGGCGGCCGCGTGCGCGTCGTGGGTCACCATGATGATCGTCTTGCCGAGCTCGGCGTTCATCCGCTGCAGCATCGCGAGCACGTCGGTGGCTGATGCGCGGTCGAGGTCGCCGGTCGGCTCGTCGGCGACGATCAGCACCGGATCGGTGATCAACGCGCGCGCGATCGCGACGCGCTGCTGCTGGCCGCCCGACAGCTCGGACGGATAATGGGTCGCCCGGTCGCCGAGATGCACCATGTCGAGCACCAGCTCGACGCGCTCGCGCCGTTCGCGGCGCGACAGGTGCGTGAGCATCAGCGGCAGCTCGACGTTCTCGAACGCGGTGAGCACGGGCATCAGGTTGTAGAACTGGAAGATGAAGCCGACGTTCGCCGCGCGCCATTCGGCCAGTTGCGCTTCCTCGAGCCGCGAGATGTCGAGGCCGCCCACGCGCAGCTCGCCACTGTCGGGCCGGTCGATGCCGGCGACGAGATTGAGCAGCGTGCTCTTGCCGGAACCCGACGGCCCCATCAGCGCGACGAAGTCGCCTTCGCCGATGTCGAGCGTGATGTCGGTCAGCACCGGCACGATCTGGTTGCCGCGCCGGTACGACTTCGCGACGTGGCTGATCTCGACGAGCGGCGGCGCGGCGTCGTTCACGCGCGCCACGCTACTTCTTGGCGACGGCCACTTTCGCGCCGTCCTTCAGCTTCGCGCCCGGCGCGAGCACGACCGTGTCGCCGGGCTTCACGCCGCGGATCGCGACGAGTTCGCCGATCCGCGCGCCCTTGGTCACCGCCGCCGCATGCACGGTGTCGTCCTTCACGACGAACACGACCGGCCGGCCGTCGCGCTCGACCACCGCGCTCGCCTGCACGGCCGTCACCGGCTGCCGGTCCTGCGGCGACGCGGGCTTCGACAGGAACGCGATCTTCGCGCTCATGTCGGGCAGCACGCGCTCGTCGCGGTCGACGAAACGCACCTTCACGAGCACCGTCGCCTTCGAGCGGTCGACGGTCGGCACGATGCGCGACACGCGGCCCGCGAAGCGCATGTCGGGTAGCGCGTCGAGCTGGATCTCGCACGGCTGCTCCGCGCGGATCTTCGCGATGTTCGATTCGGCGACGTCGGCCTCGACCTCGAGCGTGTCCATGTCGGCGATCGTCACGACCGCGCCCTTGCTGTCCGACGCGGACGAGAACGGCGTGATGTTGTCGCCGACGTTCGCGTGTTTTGCCAGCACGATGCCGTCGAACGGCGCGCGGATCACGGTCTGATCGACCGCGACCTGCGCGGCCTGCGCATTGGCTTCGGCGGACGCGATCGCGGCCTCGTCGCTGTTGACCGACGCGCGCGCCTTGTTCACGCGGGCCGTGTCGATGTCGAGCTGCGCGGCCGGCACCGCGCCCTTCGGCGCGAGCGCGGCGGTGCGGCGCAGCGCGATCTGCGCGTCCTTCAGCTCCGCCTGAGCGACGCCGAGATTGGCGCGGGAGACTTGCGCCTGCGCGCGGGCCTGCGCCAGCGACGCCTGCACGTCGCGGCTTTCGAGCCGCGCGATGATCTCGTCCTTCTTCACGCGCGTGCCTTCGAGCACGCCGAGCCATTCGACGCGCCCCTGGCCCTTCGATGCGACCGCGGCCTTGCGCTGCGGCACGACGTAGCCGGTCGCGTTGAGCTGGGTGTCGTTCTGGTACGGGTAGGCGGATGTGACGGCGGTCGTGTCGACCGTCGGGCGGCCGGTGAGCGCCAGCGCGACGACGATCGCGACGATGACGAGCGCGGCGGCGACCGCATAGCGGACCCACCGGCGCCGGCGTGGCGCGGTCGCGACAGGACGCCGGTCGATTTTCAGTTTGTCCAGATTGTGATCGGGCAATTTGGGCGCCTCGCGACGGCGGCGGTCTCGCGACCGGCCGCGTCCGGTTGGGACGGAAGGAGGCCAGTATAGCGTCGCCGCCGCGGGCGCGAGAGGCGGTTTGTCGGACGATTGATGCACGTGCCGCGGCGCGTCGCGCGGGCCCGAAACCGGCGCCTACGGGGAAACCCGAAGGAAGCAAGCCGCATGTCAACTCGTCGCGCGGGCGACGCGTTATGGAGCCAGTGCATCAGAATTCGTCGAGGCGGAAAGGCAGGCGCCGACCCGCCCGGCGGCGACCGGCAGCCCGGCGCGACTGATGTTCCGATGCGGATGCCTCGCATCTCTTACCGGTACGTTTGACTTTTTCTCCGCTAAAGGAAGAACAATGAAGAAGACGCTCGCTTCGATCATGACCGCAGCATTCGCTCTCGCATCGGTTTCGGCATTCGCACAGGCGTCGGCGCCGGCAGCCGACACGTCGGCCGCGGCATCGGCACCGGCCAAGAAGGATCACAGCAAGCCGAAGCACCAACTGAAGCGGCACGGCTCGGCCAAGGGCAAGGCGAAGGCCGCAGCCGCTTCGGCCGCCGGCACGAACGACGCAGGCGCGCAGAACTAAGCACGCTTCGCCGGGGCTGGCCCTGCCAGCCGCCCGTCGCGAAACCCCGCACGCTCCGGCCTGCGGGGTTTTGTTTTTTCAGGCGTCCGCGACGTCCGGAACGTCGAGGGCCGCGGGCGGCGGCGTGCGCATCGCGTCGACCACCGCGCGCATGCGCCGCCAGTGCGACCCTTCCCAGAACACGCGCCGGCACACGTCGCACGCGGCAAAGCGCCGGTGCCGCTGCCGGACGCCGTCCGGCACGCGCGGGGCGGCGTCCGCCGCATCGAGCGCGTGCAGCGGCGCGTTGCAGCGCAGGCACAGCCGGAACGGCCGCATGTGCGGCGCGAGGTCGAGCCGCGCGAACAGCTCGCGCAACTGCGCGTCGGGCTGCTGCGCGTGCAGGTAGCAGCCGCGTGCGACCGCGCGGCGCTTCAGCAGCTCGCGGTCGCGGGTCAGCACGATCCGGCCTTCGCGCGAGGCGAGCGCGACGAGTTCGTCGTCGCGGTAGTGGTTGTCGTAGCAGGTGTCGAAGCCGGCGAGGCGCAGCAGCTGCGCAAGGCCGCCGAGATGCGCGTCGGCGACGAAGCGCCAATGGTCCGGTCGCGGCAGCAGCGATGCGCCCGCCGGCTGCGCGCGCTCCGGATGGATGTCGACGCGGTCGCCGTCGCCGAGCGGCCGGTCGAGGCCGGACGGTGCGCCGTTCACGCAGAGCCGGCCGATTTCCGTATGCGGGACGCCGAGCGCCTCGATCGCATGCTTGACCGTCGCGTCGCGGGCAAACGCGTGCGCAAACGCGCGCTCGCGCTGGGCGCGAGCGAGAAACGCGTTCAGTTCGCCGTGGAAGCGGAAGGTCGCGGTCGCCATCCGGGCAGTATCGCACCGCGCGCCGCCGGGGCTGCAGGTCACCGCCATCTGTGTTTAACTCCACGCTTCACGAGTCGAAGGAGCGGGAAATGGATCTCGGATTTATCGGGCTGGGCGAAATGGGGCAGGCGATCGCGACGAACCTGCTGAAGGCAGGGCATGCCGTGCGGGTCTGGAACCGGTCGCGCGAGCGTGCCGAGCCGCTCGCCGCGCTCGGCGCGCAGATCGTCGCGACGCCGGCCGACGCGTTTCGCGGCGATGCCGTGTTCTCGATGCTCGCCGACGATGCCGCGGCGCGCGAAGTATTCGACGACGCACTGCTCGCGCAGGCGCCGCGCGGCCTGATTCACGTGAACATGGCCACGGTGTCGGTCGCGCTCGCCGAGTCGCTCGCGCACGCGCATGCGTCGCGCGGTCTCGCGTACGTCGCCGCGCCCGTGATGGGGCGCCCGGACGTCGCGGCCGCCGCGCGCCTGACGATCATGGCCGGTGGCCCGGCCGAGGCCATCGACCGCGTGCAGCCGCTGTTCGACGCGATCGGCCAGAAGACCTGGCGCTTCGGCTCGCTGCCGCAGCATGCGAACGTCGCGAAGATCGCGGCGAATTTCACGCTCGCGTCGGCGATCGAGACGCTCGGCGAGGCGTCCGCGCTGCTCGGCGCGCACGGCGTCGCGATGCGCGACTTCCTCGACGTGATCACGAACAGCGTGTTTCCGGGGCCGGTCTACGAAGGCTACGGCGGGATGATCGCCGAGCGCAGCTACGAACCCGCGCGTTTCAAGGCGCGCCTCGGGCTGAAGGACGTGCGCCTCGCGCTGCAGGCCGGCGACGCCGTATCGGTCCCGCTGCCGGTGGCGAGCGTCGTGCGCGACAGCCTGCTCGATGCGCTCGCGCACGGCGGCGGCGAACAGGACTTCGCGGTGCTCGGCGAAGTCGCGCTGCGCCGCGCGGGCCGCTGAGCCGACGCGGGACAGACACGCCGCGCGCGCGGCATAATCGACATTTCGTTTCTCTTTCGATCGGGGTGGGCATGAACCTGCATACGTGGTGGCTTTTCGTGGCGACGGTGTTCGTCGTGTCGGCGATTCCGGGTCCGAACATGCTGCTCGTGATGACGCACGGCGCGCGGCACGGGCTGCGGCGTTCGGCGTGGACGATGGCCGGCTGCCTCACCGCGCTGGTGCTGATGCTGTCGGTGTCGGCGGCGGGCCTCGGCGCCGTGCTCGAGGCATGGCCGGCGATGTTCAACACGTTGCGCTTTGCAGGCGCGGCCTACCTGATCTATCTCGGCGTGAAGGCGTGGCGCGCGCGCGTCGACGACGAGCAGCCCGCGACCGATGTCGAAACCGTGTCGCGCCAGGTCGCGTCGGCATCGCGCTGGGTGCTGTTCCGCAATGGTTTCCTGGTCGCGGGCAGCAACCCGAAGGCGATCCTGTTCGCGGCCGCGTTGCTGCCGCAGTTCATCAACGCATCCGAGCCGACGCTGCCGCAGTTCGGCATCCTCGTCGTCACGTTCGCGGTGATCGAGGTCAGCTGGTATCTCGTCTACGCGTCGTTCGGCACGCGCATCGGCGCGACGCTGAAGAGCCAGAGCGTCGCGAAGGTCTTCAACCGGCTGACGGGCGGCCTCTTCGTCGGCTTCGGCGCGATGATGGCGCTGGTTCGTCACTGAATTCGGCCCGCGCGTTCCGCCGGACGCCCCGCACCTCGTCAGAGGGCGGGGCGTTTTCCTGTCCGGGCCCGCATCACGCGCGCGGCCATGCGGCGGCGCCGGTCCGGCGGCCGGCCGACCAGCCGAATGCCGCGGCCGCGCCCGCGAATGCGAAGCCGACGCCGCACACGGCGCTCCACCCGCCCCACGCCCATGCGCTGCCCGCGAGCGCCGCGCCGAGTGCCCCGCCGACGAAGAACAACCCGACGAACAGCCCGTTCAGACGTCCGCGCGCGGCCGGGTTCAGCAGGTTGATTTCGCGGCGGCCGATCGTCTGGTCGACGATCACGCCCGCATCGAGCAGCGCCGCGCCGCTGGCCAGCAGCGCCAGCGCGAGCCCGCGGTGCGCCGACGCATCGAAGCCGAACCAGCCGGCGCCGGCGATGCCGAGCACGGTGAGCGCGGCGAGCATCGTCACGTGCGCGATGCGCTGCGCGGCCGGGCCGTGGCCGCGATCGCCGGCGCGGCCGGCCAGCGGCGTGACGATCGCACCGCTCGCGCCGGCGAACGCGAACAGCGCGATTCCGTGCAGGTCGAGGCCGAACGGCGGCTGCGCCAGCCGCAGCCCGACGGCGGTCCAGAACGCGCTGAACGCGGCCATCGCGAGCGCGGCCGACAGCGCATGTCGGCGCAGCACGGGTTCGTCGGCCAGCAGGCGGCCCATCGACGCGAGCAGCGCGCGATAGCCGGCCGTCATCGGCGGCACGCGCGGCGGCAAGCGTAGCGCGAGCACCGCCGCGATCCCCGCGTTCGCGAGCGCGGCCAGCGCATAGAACGCGCGCCAGCCGGCCGTGCCCGCGATCAGGCTGGCGAGTGGCCGCGACAGCAGGATGCCGAGCATCAATCCGCTCATCACGTTGCCGACCGCTCGCCCGCGCTGCGCTTCGGGCGCCATCGACGCGGCCATCGGCACCAGCATCTGGATCACGCTCGACGCGGCGCCCGCGGCCAGCGTCGCGAGCAGGAAGACGGTGCCGGATCGCGTGAACGCCGGCAGTGCGAGCGCGGCCGCGCACGCGACGAGCGTCGCGACGATCAGACGGCGGTTCTCGAGCAGGTCGACGAGCGGCACCAGCAGCACGAGGCCCGCTGCGTAACCGAGCTGCGGCAGCATCGCGACGAGGCCCGCGAGGCCGGACGGCAGCCGCAGGTCCGCGCTGATCGGGCCGGTCAACGGCTGCGCGGCGAACAGGTCCATCACGATCACGCCGACCGTCGCGGCGAAGAAGAGCGTCATGCCCGCACTGAGTGCGGGCGGCGGTGCGCCGCGCGCGGGGTGGCCGGCGGGCGAGCAGGAATCGGCAGGGCAGTTCATCGGGAGCCTGGGATTTCGAGCGAAGAAATCCCCATCGTAGGCGCCCGATGTTTATGCGACAATTGAAATATGTCTAACATGATTATGCGAGTTTGCTTTGAATACGCGTGATCTCCAGGCGTTCGTCGCGGTGGTCGACAGCGGGTCGATGGTCGCCGCCGCCGCGAAGCTTCATCTGACGCAGCCGGGCCTCACGCGACGCGTGCAGAACCTCGAAACGCTGCTGGGCATGCCGCTGCTCGAGCGGCAGAGCAAGCCGCTGAAGCCGACGGCCGCCGGGCGCGACGTCTATGCGCTCGCGCGCAACGTGCTGGGTGCGGTCGACGAATTGATGGCGGCCGGCGCGCCCGACAGCGAGCCGTCCGGCGAACTGCGCATCGGCGTGCCGCCGTTCCTGTCCGAGCTGGCGCTCGAGCGGCCGATCGATCGGCTGCGCGACACGTTTCCGCGGCTGACGCTGCGCGTGACGGCCGGCTGGTCGCCGGCGCTGGTGCAGGGCATCGAGCGCGGCACGCTCGACGTGGCGACGGTCATGGTGCCGGCCAGCGCGGCGCTACCCGACACGCTGACGGCCACGCTGCTCGGCACGCAGCCGACCGTACTCGTCGCCGCGCGCGACTTCCCGCTGCCCGACGGCCCGCTGTCGCTCGACGTGCTGTCGGGTTTTCCGTGGGTGCTGAGCCAGGACGGTTGCGGGATGCGATCGGCGCTGAGCCGTGCGCTCGGCGCGGCCGGGCTGCCGTTCGACGTCGCGGTCGAGGCGTTCGGTTCGGAGTTGCAGCTGTCGCTCGTGGCGCGCGGCGCGGGCATCGGGATCGCGTCGCCGAATGCGCTGGCGCGCAGTGCGCATCGCGATGCACTGAGGGTGGTGGAAACGGCGGGGCTGGAGACGCGGATCAACGTCTGGATCGTGCACGGCGCGCTGCCGGGCCGCCTGACGCGGCCGGTCGCGCTGCTGCGCGATGCGCTGGGCGAGGTGCTCGACCGGGAGAACGAGAAGGGGTCAGGTGCGAACTAGCGCGCTAGAGTGCGCATTCGAGGGAAAATCCTGATTTTCTCTACGGAAATGTTGCAATGCAGAAATCGATTCGCTATAGTTACACCTGTCTCCTCCATGTCTCCTCTGATATGGATTCAGCCCGCCTCTTAGGCGGGCTTTTTTTTGCCCGCGTTTTTTGCACGGGCCATCCATTCGTCCTCTGTCCGTCCTCCGTCGCCGGCGTCAGAACTTGTAGGTCATCCCGACGTAGCTGATGATCGGGTCGGCCTTCAGGTCCGATTTCGACTCGGCGAGCACCGTGCCGTCGGCCGCCTTGATCGTCACCGTCGACGTCGTCTTCAGCGGGATATACGTCACCGACGCCACCAGCCCGAAATGCTCCGTCATGTTGTACTGCAGGCCCGCGTTGAACACCGGCTGCCATGACGACGACGCCTTCGCTTCCACCGATGTCGTACCCGGCTTGCCCGCACCCGCCGCGAGGATCGCGCCGAGGTTGTCCTGCGTCTGCTTGATGAAGTTCGTGTTGAGCTGCAGGTCGCTGAACCAGTTGTACGACACGCCGAGGCCGAGGAACGGCCGGAATTTCGCGTTCGCCGCCCCGAAGTAATACTGCAGGATCGCCGCCGGGCTCCACTGCCGCACGCTCTTCACGATCGGATTGACCGAGGCCAGCCCGATGTTCTGCGTGCCGAGCGCGCCGGCAGGGCCGGGCGGCTTGATCGTGCCCTGGCCCGACACCTTGAACACCGGCGGCACGCCGGCCACCGACGTGACCGCGATATGGTCGGTCAGGAAGTGGCTGACCGTCAGGCCGACCGTATCGGCGCCGCTCGTGCGCAGCCCGGTGCCCGGCGACGTGAACGACGGCGGCAGCCGCAGCGGCGTGTTGATCGGCGTCGGTGCGACGTTGGTCGTCATCGGCGTGCTGCTTTGCTGCGGCATCACGTGGAACCAGCCCAGCGTGACGACGTTGCTGCCGGCGCTCTGCGCGTGCGCCGCGAGCGGCGCCAGCGCGGCGGCGCCGGCCGCCGCGCAAAGAAGGGTCTTCTTCATCACGGCTTGCCTCCGCTTACTGGACGAACGCGCCGATCGTGAAATACGGCGTCGAACCCGCGTTGTCGAGGAAACCGAACACGCCACCCGTGAAGATGAACTTGCCGGTCGGCGACGTGCTGCCCGAACCCGTGTGGATCGTCGTGACCGTGCCCGGCACCTTCTGCGTGTAGTCCAGGTCGAGCGCGGTCGCGAGCGATGCCTGCGACGGCTGGAACGGATCGAGCAGCGTGGCCTGCTTGTCGATCAGCGCGGTGGTCCGGTAGTCGAACTGGCTGTCGACGCCGATGTATTCGCCGTTCTGCGAGCCGGCGGCGATCGCGGTCTGCGGCGAGAGGATCGAGATGCTCGATTCGTCGTCGGCGGTCAGGCCCGGCACGCCGTTGCTGTCGGGCGTCGGGTTCGGGTTCGCGACGCCCGTGCGCACGAGGATCGGCACCAGCTGGTTGCGCAGCTTGCCGACGATCATGAAGCCCTTGCCCTGCGGCGTCGCCGACAGCGTCGGCTTCAGCTGGCTCTGGTAGTTGTTGCTCTGGAACGCGCCGCTGCCGTCGGCCGACTGCACGAAGTTCGTGCCCTGCTGCATGCACGCGCCGCCGGCGAACTGGCCGGTCGTGTCGCACTTGGTCCACGTGCCGTCCGCGTTGATCGTCACCTTGGCGTCGATCGACGCCGGCGCGAATTTCTGCGACGGCACTTCGCCGAAGCCGATGTGGCTGTACGTGCCCGCGACCTTCGTGATGTCGGTTTCGATCGACGAGAAGCCGATGAACGGGTAGTACGGGAATTTCGTGTCGGGCACCGCGGCCTGGCCGAGCACGCCGTCGAACTGGATCTCCTTGCCGGGAATCGTGCCGCCCGCGACGCCGAAGCCGACGAAGATGCGCGCCGGACGCGATGCGTCGAGGCTCGCGCCGTTCAGCCGGAATGCGCACTGGTTCAGCTTGTTGGTCGGCAGCAGCGTTTCCTGCGTGAGCGTGCCGCTGTCGACGGTGCCCGCGCGGGTCGGCGTGACGGTGCCGGTCTTTTGCGGAACCGCCGATTCGACGTAGGTGACCTGCCAGGTCATCTTGGTCGTATCGAGCTGGACCTTGGCCAGTTCGCCGCTGCCCGCGCCGCCGGTAAACACGGTGCTGTAGTCGAGCGTCGCGGGGCAGAGCCGGTCTTCGACGAGCGGGGGCGGGTTGTCGCTGCCGCCGCCGCATGCGGAAAGAAGGGGGGCGGCAAGGGCCGCCGCCAGAACGAGGTTGCGCTTCATGTTGCTCCTCCAGATTTGTCTTGTCAGGCGGCCGGCTCCCTGTCGACCGCTTCTGTTGCTTGTGCTCGTGCTGCGTGCGCCGTGCCGGGCGCCGTCGTTTCGTGCCTTCCCTGCATCCCGCGGCGGCGCACCGGCCGCCGCCGCTTCCCCGATCGTTACTTGCTGATCTGTGCGCCCACGCCGAAGTACGGTGTCGACGACGTGCTCGCGTTCGCCGACGTCGACGTGATTCCGCCGTTCACCGTGCCCTGGATGAGCGCCGCGTACAGGCCGCCCGTCGCGATCACCACGCCCGATGCGGACGGATAGGTCGCGCCGCTCGCCGGCGTCGTCGCCGTGTTGAGCAGGCCCGGCGTTCCCTGGCCGTAGTCGAGCGTGAAGGCGTCTTCCTCTGCCTGCGTGGTCGGGTTGATGAACGACGCGTTGCCGCCGCGGATCAGTGCGGCCGTGTACTTGAAGTTCGAATCGGCGCCCGCGTAGCCGCCGTCGATCGCGCCCGACTGGATCGCGGTCGCCGCGCCGAGCACCGCGATGCCCGATTCGTCGTCGACCTGTGCGTCGGCGTGCAGCGGCGGCGTGCCGAGGTTCACGTTGCCCGTGCGCACGACCACCGGCACGGTCGCGCCGTTGAGCTGGCCGATCACCATGTGCGCGGTGGCCGACTTGCCGGTCGCGCCGATCAGCGGCAGCCGCGTCTGCGGCAGGATCTGCGGCGCCTTCGCGCTGTTGAGGTAGCCGCCGCTCGCGTTCGCCGTCCACGGATCGCCGGTCGTCTGGCAGCCGCCGGCATTCGTCGACGTGCATGCGCCGTTCGTGTCGAACGTCTCGCTCGAATTCGTGCCCTTCGTCGCGTAGTTGCTCGACGGCACGAGGTGGTAGATCAGCGCGTTGTACGTGCCGGGCAGCTTCGTGAGGTCGGTCGTCGTGTTCACGAAGCCGAGGAACGGATAGAAGTCGAAGTGGCGGTTCGGCACCTGGCCGACGTTCTGGATCACGCCCGGGATGATCGTCAGGCCGTCGTACTGAACCGTCGCGCCGGGGATGCCGCCGCCCGCGACGCCCATGCCGACCAGCAGCATCGGCGGGTTCGCCTGGTTGAAGTCGGCGGCCGTCGAATAGGTCGAGCCGTTCGGTGCCGTGCCCGAACCCGGCGTGAGCACGAACGCGCAGCGCGTCTGCTCCGCGGTCGGCAGCGTGCCGGTCGGCGGGTGGATGACCTTGCCGGTGATCGTGGTGCCGGCGCGGCTCGGCGTGACCGTGCCGGTCGCGAGCGGAATCGGCGATTCGAGCCACTTGAGCGTGTACGTCATCGCGACCGCGTCGATGTTGACGCTGACGATCTCGCCGCTACCGGCGCCGCCGAGGTACGTGCTCTTCACGATGTCGGCGTCGGCCGGGCACAGCGCGCCGTTTATGGGCTGCGACGGCGGCGGCCCTTGCGTGCCGCAGCTCGATCCGGAACATTGGGGCGCTTCGATCGGCGCGGGCGAGCCGCCGTCCCCTCCACCACAGGCAATCAGGAAAGGGGCGATGGCAAAGGCCGTTGCCACCCCCTTCGATAAGGCGTGCGACATGCCGCTGTCTCCAATCGTTTAATTGTGCGAGCTAATGTCGCTGTCTGGATTTTTGCTGTCAATTGATGAACTCGTCTAAAAAAGGCGATTGAAACAGCGTGCACGCAATGAATCCTTGCAGAATCTGGATTTCAGTAAGAATTAAAACGCGCGGAGGGCGCTAGAGTGCTGCCGAAGTGGGGCGGCTGCCACGCACGGAAGGCTCTCGAGGCCCTCACGCGTATAACGGCAGCGTTTAAAGCGGCGGTATCCGGTTTATCCCTATTCGGGATTGACTGGATAAAATGGGGTTAATTAATCAATCGGTAATCGCGCAATGGAAAGCTTGTAAATATTTGTAAATGCGCGAACCGGATTTTATTGATTGCCTGATACGGGAAAATAAAAAGCCGGCCAGCGGCCGGCTTTGCATCGCATGCAAGCGGAATCAGCGCTTGAGGCCTGCATCCTCGGCGGCGCCGATGTTGAGGTTCATGCACTGGATCGCGGCGCCCGATGCGCCCTTGCCCAGGTTGTCGAGGCGCGCGACCGTGACGAAGCGCTCTTCGTTGCCGAACACAAACAGGTCGACGCGGTTCGTGTCGTTGTTCGCCTGCACGTCGAAGAAACCGCTGTCGAGGTTCGCATCCGCGTTGAACGGCGCGACGCGCACGAACGGTTCGTCCGCGTAGTACTCGGCGAACACGCGCTGCACGTCCTGCGGCGTCGCGCGCTTCGCGAGCTGCTCGGGCGAGAAGTAGGTCGTCACGGCAAGGCCCTTCAGGAACGGGCCGACGATCGGCGTGAAGATCGGCGCATGCGTGAGGCCCGTGTGCGCGGCCATTTCCGGCAGGTGCTTGTGCGCGAGCGCGAGCGCATACGGACGCGGGCTCGCGAGCTTGCCGCCCGGCGCCGCGTTTTCGTATTCGGCGATCATCGACTTGCCGCCGCCGCTGTAGCCGGTGATCGAATAGCTGTGCGCGGCGAAGGTCGGCGCGACGATGCCGGCATCGACGAGCGGACGCATCGCGAGCACGAACGCCGAGGCATGGCAGCCCGGCACGGCGATGCGCTTCGACGTGCGAATCTTCTCGCGTTGCGCGCGCGTCAGTTCCGGCAGGCCGTATGCCCAGTCGGCGTTCGTGCGGAACGCGGTGCTCGCGTCGATCAGCGTCGTGTTCGGGTTCTCGACCAGCGATGCCGATTCGCGCGACGCGACGTCCGGCAGGCACAGGAACGTGACGTCCGATGCGTTGATCAGGCGGCGGCGCTCGTCGACGTCCTTGCGCTTCGCTTCATCGATGCGCAGGATCTCGATGTCGTTGCGCGCCGACAGGTATTCGAAGATCTTGAGGCCGGTCGTACCTTCCTGGCCGTCGACAAAAACTTTGGTGCTCATTTCGTTCTCGCTGAATGAAACGGGAGCCGCGGCGCCCTGAAACCGCCATTTTAAGACCTCATCCGGCGGGCCTGCACCGCGCGGGGCAAAAAAAGGACGGCCCGCGGGCCGTCTTGTGTCCCTCGTGCGCGCCTGCGCCGCATTGCCGCGTCACCGGCGGCGCGAGCGGGCGCGCGTGCCGCCGCGTTCGTTCAGCGGCCGCCGGCCAGCCAGCGGGCGGTCGCGTCGGCGACGCGCCGGCCGAACGCCTTCGCGGTCTCGAGGTCGCCGGGCAGCGGGCCCTCGTCGGGCGTCGCGTCCGCCGGCGACTGCGCGAGCAGGCCCGTGAAGCCGCCGACGTAGTTGATGTCGTTGCGGGTGGCCGCCTTCGAGTTGGCCGGCATCATGCCCGTGCCGACCCACACCATCCCATGTTGCATCGCCAGCGTGACGAAATACTGAATCGTCGAGAACTTGTCGCCGTTCATCGTCGCGGAGTTCGTGAAGCCCGCGGCGATCTTGTCCTTCCATTTCTGCGTGAACCACGGTTTCGACGTGGCATCGGCGAACTGCTTGAACTGCGCGGACGGGCCGCCCATGTAGGTCGGCGCGCCGAAGACGATCGCGTCCGCCGCGTCGAGCGCGGCCCAGCCCGCGTCGTCGAGTTCGCCGACGGCGATCAGGCGTGCGGTGGCGCCGGCGTCCTGCGCGCCTGCGTGGACGGCTTCGGCCAGTTTCTGCGTGTGACCGTAGCCGCTGTGATAGACGATGACGATGTTCGACATGAAGCGTTCTCCGGAAGGGACGACACGGCGGGCGCCGCGGCCTGCCGCGTCACGCGCCGCGGTCGGGCGGCGCGACGGATGCGCGGCGGGATGCCGCGACCGGTGCCGCCGAGTCTAGCAAGCCGAAATGACGGGAGAAAAGCACGCACGCGGCGTGGGGAAATTCGCGGGCGCGGGCGATCGCGGCCGGAGACACGCGCAATGGGGCAGGCGGAGGCGCATGCGCGCTCACTGTCCGTAAGTGACCGTGAGCCGTGCGGTGCCGATCGCCAGCGTGCCGATCTCGTGCTCGAACATCGGTGCGGGGCGCCCTTGTGCGACGCGCAGGTCCGTGCCCTTCAGCGCATAGACGGTGATCACGTAGCGATGCGGCTTGCCGGGCGGCGGGCACGGGCCGCCGTAGCCGTCGACCCCGAAGTCGTTGCGCGCCTCGCTCGCGCCGATGCGGCGCAGGAAGCCCGACGCGCTCGCGTCGGCCGGCAGGTTCGTGACGCTCGCCGGGATGCCGGCGACGGCCCAGTGCCACCAGCCGTGCCCCGGCGCATCGGGATCGAAGATCGTGATCGCGTAGCCGTGCGTGCCGGGGGGCGGGTTGCGCCAGCTGAGCTGCGGCGAACGGTTGTCGCCCTTGCAGTCGCCGCGGTCGAACACGTTCGCGGCGCTGACGCGCCCGCCGGGCGTCAGGTCGTTGCTCGACACGGTGAACGGGCCTTCCGCCCGCGCGGGCAGGACGGCGAACGCGACGCACGCGGCGGCGCAGGGAAGGGCGGCGATGAACGGCGAAGGACGACCCGGGGACGCAGGCGAAGTGATCCGGCGATCCACACGCATATGGCGCTTCTCCCGTCACGTGGGCCGGGCCGATGCTCCCGGCATTGTTGGCGTTGTGCGTTGCCCGCGCAGCTGATGGCGACGATGGATCAAGTCTAGCATTAGGGTTCGATGAGCGATGCATGCGGCGGCCCGCGATTCGGCCGCCCCCGATGCGCATCGGTGGACGAAAAAAAACCGCTCGCGGTCAGGCGAGCGGCTCTTTCGGCCAGGGTGCCGGCTGCGTGCCGGCCCGGCATTACTCCTTCGGGGCCGTCGCGCCGCCGTGCGCGGCCGACCACTCGGCCGGCGCGTGCAGGAACTTCTCGACTTCGTCGAGCGTCTTGGTCTCGAAGTAGCCCGATGCCTTCGCGACGCGCAGCACGTCCCACCAGGTCGCCAGCGCGTGCAGGTCGACGTCGATGTCCTTCAGGACCGACACGCTTTCCTTGAAGATGTTGTAGTGGAACAGCACGAAGCAGTGGTTCACCGTCGCGCCCGCGGTGCGCAGCGCATTGACGAAGTTGATCTTGCTGCGGCTGTCGGTCGTCAGGTCTTCCACGAGCAGCACGCGCGAGCCTTCTTCCAGATGACCCTCGATCTGCGCGTTGCGGCCGAAACCCTTCGGCTTCTTGCGAACGTACTGCATCGGCACCATCATCCGATCCGCGAGCCATGCCGCGAACGGGATGCCGGCCGTCTCGCCGCCCGCCACCGAGTCGATCTGCTCGAAGCCGACGTCGCGCATGATCGTCGTTTCAGCCATTTCCATCAGCGCACGACGCACGCGCGGATACGAGATCAGCTTGCGGCAGTCGATATAGACGGGGCTTGCCCAGCCGGACGTGAAGATGAACGGTTTTTCGGCATTGAAGTGCACCGCCTGCACTTCGAGCAGGATTTTGGCGGTCGTATCCGAGATCGACTGACGATCGTAGCCTGTCATGGGCATTCCTTGGGTGATGAGCGAAGAGCGGGCGCGGGCCCGGTGGCGCAGCAAGGGGAACCTGCCCGAGGGGCCGGGGTGCGATCGGCGGGCCGACCGCATCGCTGCGCGCGTAGCCCGCTATTTTACCCGATCCAGGCCGGTTTTCGGCGGAATTCCCGCAGGTTCGACGGGCGGCTCACCACCGGCGAAACAAACGGGGCGCAATCGTCTCGATGCGGATGCGGAGGATGCGGCGCCGCACCAACGGACGGCATTTAGGGGGTGTACACTAGGCGACCCTTAGAAATCGTTCAGTACTTTGTACTTTCCTCTTGCTACCCGCCAAGGTTCGATGGCGTGCCGATCCGGCGCGCTGCGTGCCGTCTCGCAGTCGACCACCCCTTCGATTCAAGCAGACGCGGCCCAAGGTGCTGTGTACTGAACCGTCAAAATTTCGCATGTCTCTCGCAGGTCAATCATGGACGAACAACTGAAGCAGGCCGCTCTCGCTTATCACCTGAACCCGAAACCCGGCAAGATTTCGGTCACCCCGACCAAGCCGCTGTCGAACCAGCTCGATCTGTCGCTCGCGTATTCGCCGGGCGTCGCCGCCGCGTGCGAGGCGATCCACGCCGATCCGCTCGACGCGCAGAAGTACACGTCGCGCGGCAACCTCGTCGGCGTCATCACGAACGGCACGGCCGTGCTGGGCCTCGGCAACATCGGCCCGCTGGCCGCGAAGCCGGTGATGGAAGGCAAGGGCTGCCTGTTCAAGAAGTTCGCGGGCATCGACGTGTTCGACATCGAACTGTCGGAGTCCGACCCCGACAAGCTCGTCGAGGCGATCGCGATGCTCGAGCCGACGCTCGGCGGCATCAACCTCGAGGACATCAAGGCGCCGGAATGCTTCTACATCGAGCAGAAGCTGCGCGAGCGCATGAAGATCCCCGTCTTCCACGACGACCAGCACGGCACCGCGATCATCGCGTCGGCCGCGATCCTGAACGGCCTGAAGGTGGTCGGCAAGAAGTTGTCCGAAGTGAAGCTCGTGTGCTCGGGCGCGGGCGCGGCGGCGATCGCGTGTCTGGACCTGCTGGTGAACCTCGGCCTCACGAAGTCGAACATCCTCGTCGCCGATTCGAAGGGCGTGATTTACGAAGGGCGCGGCAACCTCGACCCGTCGAAGCAGCGCTACGCGGCGACCACCGACGCGCGCACGCTCGCCGACGCGATCGTCGGCGCGGACGTGTTCCTCGGCTGCTCGAGCGCGGGCGTGCTGAAGCAGGACATGGTCAAGACGATGGGGGACCGCCCGCTGATCCTGGCGCTCGCGAACCCGGAACCGGAAATCCGCCCGGAAGACGCGAAGGCCGTGCGCCCGGACGCGATCGTCGCGACCGGCCGTTCGGACTACCCGAACCAGGTCAACAACGTGCTGTGCTTCCCGTTCATCTTCCGCGGCGCGCTCGACGTCGGCGCGACGACGATCACGGAAGAAATGAAGCTCGCGTGCGTGCGCGCGATCGCCGAGCTGGCCGAGGAAACCGACCAGAGCGAGGAAGTCGCGAAGGCGTATGAAGGCCACTCGCTCGAGTTCGGGCCGGAATACCTGATTCCGAAGCCGTTCGATCCGCGCCTGATCATCAAGATCGCGCCGGCCGTCGCGCAGGCCGCGATGGATTCGGGCGTCGCCACGCGTCCGATCCAGGACATGGACGCATACCGCGAGCAGCTCGGCGCGACCGTCTACCGCACCGGCATGGTGATGCGCCCGGTGTTCGCGACCGCGAAGAAGAAGCAGGCGCGCATCGTGTTCGCCGAGGGCGAGGACGAGCGCGTGCTGCGCGCCGCGCAGTTCGTGCTGCAGGAAAAGATCGCGAAGCCGATCATCGTCGGCCGTCCGTCTGTCGTCGAGATGCGTCTCGCGAAGATCGGCTCGAAGCTGAAGGCCGGCGTCGATTTCGAGATCGTGAATCCGGAAGACGACACGCGCTACCACCGCTACTGGCAGGCGTACCACGAGATCGGCGCGCGCGACGGCGTCACGCCGGAAGTCGCGAAGGCCGCGCTGCGCAAGTTCAACACGCTGATCGGCGCGATGCTCGTGCATCTGGGCGATGCGGACGGGATGATCTGCGGGATGATCGACACGTACCACACGCACCTGAAGTTCATCGAGCAGGTGCTGGGCCGTGCGAAGGGCGCCGAGCACTTCGCGGCGATGAACCTGCTGATGCTGCCGGGCCGCAACCTGTTCCTGTGCGACACGTACGTGAACGAACTGCCGAGCGCCGAACAGCTCGCCGACATGACGATCCAGGCGGCCGCCGAGATCGAGCGCTTCGGCATCGTGCCGAAGGCCGCGCTGCTGTCGAATTCGAACTTCGGCAGCGCGCCGTCGGCGTCGTCGCGCCGCATGGCCGAAGCCCGCAAGCTGATCAGCGAGCGTGCGCCGAACCTCGAGGTCGACGGCGAAATGCACGGCGACGCGGCGCTGTCGGAAGCGGTCCGCAAGGCCGCATTCCCGGGCACGACGCTGTCGGGCGAAGCGAACCTGCTGATCATGCCGAACGTCGAAGCGGCGAACATCGCGTACAACCTGCTGAAGATGGTCGGCGGCGAAGGCGTGACGGTCGGCCCGCTCCTGCTCGGCGCGGCGAAGCCGGTCCACATCCTGACGCCGGCCGCGACCGTGCGCCGGATCATCAACATGACGGCAGTGGCCGCCGCGAACGCGAACACGAAGTAAGTTCGCGCCCGCGTGTGCCGCGCATCGCGCGCGGCGCAATGAAAAACGCCACGGAACCTGCGTTCCGTGGCGTTTTTTTATGAACCGCCACCGCGCGGAGGCGGACGTCCCAACCGCGAACGCCCGCCGCGCGCCGTTACGCGACCTGCTGGCGCGACTGCCCGCCCGTCGGCGAACGCCACTTCGCGAGCAGCGTGTTCCACTTCTGGCGAACCGCGCGCAGGTTGTTCTCCTTCACGTGGCCGTAGCCGCGAATGCCGTCCGGCAGCGCCGCCAGCTCGAGCGCGAGCGGGCGGTTGGCCGCGTTCAGCCTGGTCAGCACCTCGCCGATCAGCGCTTCGTACTCGCCGATCAGTGCGCGCTCGGTGCGGCGCTCCTCGGTGCGGCCGAACGGGTCGAGGCCCGTGCCGCGCAGGAACTTCGCCTTCGCCAGCAACCGGAACGCCGACAGCATCCACGGGCCGTACGCCTTCTTCACGAGATGGCCGTGCGCGTCCGTCTTCGCGAACAGCGGCGGCGCGAGGTGGAACTTCAGTTTCCAGTCGCCTTCGAACTGCGACGACAGGCGCGCGAGGAACGCCGGATCGGACTGCAGCCGCGCGACCTCGTATTCGTCCTTGTACGCCATCAGCTTGAACAGGTTGCGCGCGACCGCTTCGGTCAGCGGTTCCTGCGCGGCGTCGCCGTCCGCCAGCGCGCGTTCGGCTGCCCGCACCGTGTCGACGAAGGCCGCATAGCGCGCCGCATACGCGGCGTTCTGGTACGCCGTGAGGAACGCCACGCGCTTCGCGATCAGTGCGTCGACCGCCTTCTTCGTATGCAGCGCGATCACCGTCGCGCCTTGCGCGGGGCGGGCGTCGCCGGCCGCGGCCTGCTTCACGCTCGCGAGGTCGTGCGCGGCGCGGCGGCCCCAGTCGAACGCCGCGCGGTTCTTCTCGACCGACACCGCGTTCAGCTCGATCGCGCGTTGGAGAGACGCGAGCGTGAGCGGCAGCCAGCCCTTCTGCCACGCGTAGCCGAGCACGAACGGGTTCGTGTAGATCGCGTCGCCGAGCAGCGCGACCGCGAAGCGGTTCGCGTCGATGAAGTCGACGGCTTCACCCGCCGCCGCGCGGATGTCGTTTTCCGCGGACAGACCCGGGAACGCCCAGTTCGGGTTCTTGATGAACTCGGCGGTCGGCGTCTGCGCGCTGTTGACGACCACGCGCGTCGTGTCGTGCCGCATCCGCGACGTGCATTCGTCGCCGGCCGTGACGATCGCGTCGCAGCCGATCACGAGGTCGGCTTCGCCCATCGCGATCCGCGTCGCGTGGATGTCGGTCGGCGCGTGCGAGATCTGCACGTGGCTCATCACGGCGCCGCCCTTCTGCGCGAGACCCGTGACGTCGAGCACGGTCACGCCCTTGTTCTCCAGGTGCGCGGCCATCCCGAGCAGCGCGCCGATGGTGACGACGCCCGTGCCGCCCACGCCCGTGACGAGCACGCCGTATGCACGATCGATCGCCGGCAGCGTCGGCTCCGGAATCGGCGGCAGCGCACCGCCGTCCACCGACACGGCCTTGGGCTTCTTCAACTGGCCGCCTTCGACCGTGACGAAGCTCGGGCAGAAGCCCTTCACGCACGAGAAGTCCTTGTTGCAGCTCGACTGGTTGATCTGGCGCTTCGTGCCGAATTCGGTTTCGAGCGGCTCGACCGACAGGCAGTTCGACTTCACCGAGCAGTCGCCGCAGCCTTCGCACACAGCGTCGTTGATCACGACGCGCTTCGCCGGGTCCGGATACGTGCCGCGCTTGCGGCGGCGGCGCTTCTCGGTCGCGCAGGTCTGGTCGTAGATCAGGATCGTCGTGCCTTCGATCTCGCGCAGCTCGCGCTGCACGTCGTCGAGCTGGTCGCGGTGATGGATCGTCACGCCCGGTGCGAGCAGCGCCTTCTGGCTGTCGTACTTCTCCGGTTCGTCGGTGACGATCACGATCTTCTTCGCGCCTTCGGACGCGAGCTGGTGCGTGATCTGCGGCACCGTCAGCACGCCGTCGACCGGCTGGCCGCCCGTCATCGCGACCGCGTCGTTGTAGAGGATCTTGTAGGTGATGTTCGCCTTCGACGAGATCGCCGCGCGCACCGCCAGCAGGCCCGAGTGGAAATAGGTGCCGTCGCCGAGGTTCGCGAATACGTGCTTCTCGTCCGTGAACGGCGCCTGGCCGATCCACGGCACGCCTTCGCCGCCCATCTGGCTGAAGGTGCTCGTGTTGCGGTCCATCCAGACCGTCATGTAGTGGCAGCCGATCCCGGCGATCGCGCGCGAGCCTTCCGGCACGTTGGTCGACGTGTTGTGCGGGCAGCCCGAGCAGAACCACGGCTTGCGCTCGGTCTGCACGTGCGGCTTCGCGAGCGCCATTTCCTTCGCGTTGATCACCGCGAGCCGCGCGGCGATGCGTGCGCGCACGTCGGACGGCAGCTCGAACTTCTCGAGGCGCGTCGCGATCGCCTTCGCGATGATCGCGGGCGACAGTTCGTAGTGCGCGGGCAGCAGCCAGTTGCCCATCGGCACGGACCATTCGCCGCCGGCGCCGTCCTTCTCGTCGAACTTGCCGAACACGCGCGGGCGCTGCGCATCGGGCCAGTTGTACAGTTCTTCCTTGATCGCGTATTCGAGGATCTGGCGCTTTTCCTCGACGACGAGGATTTCGTCGAGGCCGCGCGCGAATGCCTGCGCGCCCTGCGCCTCGAGCGGCCACACGCAGCCGACCTTGTACAGGCGGATGCCGATCCGCGCGCAGGTTTCGTCGTCGAGGCCGAGGTCCGTCAGCGCCTGGCGCACGTCGAGGTACGCCTTGCCGCCCGTCATGATCCCGAAGCGCGCATTCGGCGAATCGATCTCGATCCGGTCGAGCTTGTTCGCGCGCACATAGGCCAGCGCCGCGTACCATTTGTAGTCGAGCAGCCGCGCTTCCTGGACGAGCGGCGGGTCCGGCCAGCGGATGTTCAGGCCGCCTTCCGGCAGGATGAAGTCCGTCGGCAGCACGATCTCGGTGCGATGCGGGTCGATGTCGACCGATGCCGACGATTCGACCACGTCCGTCACGCACTTGAGCGCGACCCACAGGCCCGAGTAGCGGCTCATCGCCCAGCCGTGCAGGCCGAAGTCGAGATATTCCTGCACGTTGGACGGGAACAGCACCGGCAGCCCGCAGGCCTTGAAGATGTGTTCGGACTGGTGCGCGAGCGTCGACGATTTCGCCGCGTGGTCGTCGCCGGCGAGCACGAGCACGCCGCCGTGCTGCGACGAGCCGGCCGAGTTCGCGTGCTTGAAGACGTCGCCGGTGCGGTCGACGCCGGGGCCCTTGCCGTACCACATGCCGAACACGCCGTCGTGCTTCGCGCCGGGATACAGGTTCACCTGCTGCGAGCCCCACACGGCGGTGGCGGCGAGATCTTCGTTGAGACCGGGCTGGAAGACGATCTGGTGGGCCGCGAGGTGCTGCTTGGCCTTCCAGAGCGAGAGGTCGAGGCCGCCGAGCGGAGAGCCGCGATAACCGGAGATGAAGCCGGCCGTGTTGAGGCCGGCGGCGCGGTCGCGTTCCTGTTGGAGCATCGGCAGGCGCACGAGCGCCTGGATGCCGCTCATGTAAGCGCGGCCGCGTTCGAGCGTGTATTTGTCGTCAAGCGTGACGGACTTCAGCGCGGCTTCGAGCGACGCGCGTTGGCCTGCGTCTAGCGGGGCATTCATTAACTGTCTCCTCCACCCAGTTTGGGATCACCAAAGCTTCGATTGCGTCGACGTCTTGTGGACGTGTCGGCAGTGGCCGGCATATTGGCCGGTTTTGAGTGATGGTAGCACTGGGATAAACCCGCCGCCCACCGGCCGACGGGCAGCGACGCGTCGACGAAACGGCGCGCGGCGATGCGTTACATCATGTAAAAGCATGTAAAGCCGGTCCCATCTTCGTACAAATGCCGTTAATCTTGTCGGCCTGCCGGAGGTGTCCGGCCGCGTCGGCTCGTTTCGACGCAACCGGGGAGGCGCCGGCAGTTTTAAAGGAGGTGCAATGAACACACGTCATATCCAGAGTTTCCTGATCGTGTCCGCGGCGTTTTTCGCGATGACCGGCCCGGTGCACGCGCAAGGCGCGAGCGCACTGGCGGCAGCCGGCGCGCAGATGCGTCAGATCGCGCCGGCGCAGGCCGCCGATGCGCAACCGGCGGCCGCGCGCGTCGTCGTGTCGAAGGCGAACGTGCGTTGATCCGTTCGCGCGGCCGTCGGGCCGCGCCGGAACGATGCAAAAGACAAAAGGGCGGGAATCGCAAGATTCCCGCCCTTTTTTCCTGTGCCGCCGAGGCGCGCGCGGCACCGGCTGCGGGGCGCCGCGCGGCCGTCTGCGTCAGGCCTTGTCCTGGACCACGCCGCGGCGGATCTGGTCGAGTTCGATCGATTCGAACAGCGCCTTGAAGTTGCCTTCGCCGAAGCCCTGATTGCCCTTGCGCTGGATGATCTCGAAGAAGATCGGGCCGATCTGGTTCTCGGTGAAGATCTGCAGCAGCAGGTCGTCACGGGCGCCGTCGATCAGGATCTTGCGCTTCTTCAGTTCGTCCAGCGATTCGCCGTGGTTCGGCACGCGGCGGTCGACCAGCTCGTAATACGTGTCGATCGTGTCGAGCAGCTTCACGCCCTTGCCGCGCAGGCCGTCGACCGCGCCGTAGATGTCGTTCGTGCCGAGCGCGATGTGCTGGATGCCTTCGCCGTGGTACGCGTCGAGGTATTCCTGGATCTGGCCGGCCGTGTCCGAGCCTTCCTCGTTGATCGGGATCCGGATCTTGCCGCACGGCGACGTCATCGCCTTCGACTTCACGCCCGTCACCTTGCCTTCGATGTCGAAGTAGCGCACTTCGCGGAAGTTGAACAGGCGCTCGTAGAACTCGGCCCATTCCTGCATGCGGCCGCGATGCACGTTGTGCGTCAGGTGGTCGATGTAGGTGAGGCCATGGCCGACCGGGTTCGGGTTCGCGCCGGCGATCGGCTCGAAGTCGACGTCGTAGATGCTGATGTCGCCGATCGCGCCCGGCTGCGCGCCGTTCTTGCCGCGCCAGCGGTCGACGAAATAGATCAGCGAATCGCCGATGCCCTTGATCGCCGGGATGTTCAGCTCCATCGGGCCCGTCTTGTTGTCGAAGCCCCATGCGCCGAGCTCGAGCGCGTGCTTGTACGCCTTCGCGGCGTCCTGCACGCGGAACGCGATCGCGCAGATCGACGGGCCGTGCAGCCGCGCGAAGCGTTGCGCGAACGAATCGGGTTCGGCGTTGATGATGAAGTTGATGTCGCCCTGGCGGTAGACCGTCACGTCCTTGTGGCGATGGCGCGCGATCGCGGTGAAACCCATCCGCTCGAACAGTTGTCCGAGCGCTTTCGGATCCGGAGCGGTGTATTCGATGAATTCGAAGCCGTCGGTGCCGACGGGGTTGTCCCAGTTGGGGATCTGCATGTCGTGTCTCCTGTGCGGGGCGATCGGCCGGCGCGACGTGCGCGTGCGCGGCCCGGTTCGATGTCGAACGCGGCGCACACGCGTCGGCGTGCGCAACGAATCGGTACATGCGACAAAGTGTAGCGGGCGGGCGCGAGCGGAAACTTGCGAACTTAATCGTCCATGCCTACGATGGCGCAATTTCCAGTCTCTGAACAATCATTGGAGGGCAGAAAATGGCGCAAGCCGAATTGGATGCCATCGACCGGCGGATTCTCGCGATTCTTCAGGAGAACGGCCGCCTGTCGAACCAGGAGATCGCCGAGCGCGTGAACCTGTCGCCGAGCCCGTGCCTGCGGCGGATCCGTCGGCTCGAGGAGATCGGCGTGATCACCGGCTACGTCGCGCTGCTCGATCCGCAGAAGCTCGGGCTCGACCTGCTCGCGTACGTGAGTGTGCGGCTCGAGAAGCGCGGCGGCGTGGTGCCGGTCCGTGCCGACGAGACGTCGGCGCGCGCGGGCGCGACCCACGCGGAACTGTTCCGCGCGGCCGTGCAGACCTGGCCGGAAGTGGTCGCGTGCCATGCGATGACGGGCGACATGGATTACCTGCTGCGCGTGCAGGTCGAGGACATGGCGCATTTCTCCCGGTTCGTGCAGGAGCATTTGCTGCACCATCCGTCGGTGATCGACGTGAAGACGAGCTTCTCGCTCGAGTGCTTCAAGGAGACCACGGCGTTGCCGATCCGGTCGGTGCGTTAGCGCGTGGCGCCGGGAAGCGAGAAAGGGAAGGTGGGCCGGGCGCCCCGCGAGGCAGCCCGGTTGGCCGATGTTACGCCGTCAGCGCGGCGGGCATCAGCGATTCGATGAACTTCGACGTGCGGTGCGCCTGGCGCTTGAGCGCGTAGTCGAATACCGCGGCCTGCTCCTGCAGCATCTCGGCGAGGATCGTCGAATGGTCGGCCGGCGGCAGCGACAGGTACGCATCGGCCTCGCCGTATGCGTATTCGATCCGCATCCCGGACTTCTTCGCGATGTGCATCATCGTCGCGTTGCGCGACAGGCAATGCATGTACAGCATCGTCACGCGGGTGTTGCGGCTGCGGATCGCCGCGCGCTCGAACAGCTTCGAGCCGACGCCGCGGCCGCGGGCGCTTTCGAGCACCGACACGCCGAATTCGGCCGTGCGCTTGTCGCCATCGGCGGGCAGGTACGCCAGATGGCCGACGCCGATCAGCTCGAGCGCATGGTCGAACACGCCGAACACCGTGTCGCGACCGAAGTCGATCGTACGGACATAGTTCTCGATCACGTGATCGGGCACCATTTGGCCGAAGCGCAGCAGGCGGTCCTCTTCGTTGAGCGAGAGAAAGTGGGTGAGCATTTGCTCACGGTCTTTGGAAGCCAGTTCCCTGACGAGAACCGGCGCAGTACCGGCGTGGCCGACTGCATCGGCACGGCGGTCGAGTTGCGTGTTCATCGTGGGTTCCTCAGTGTGTGGCTGCACCAGTGACTTGTGCAATGCAGCGCATTTTACCTGAGTGGGGTTGGGGAAAACCCGTATTTGACGTTATTTGTGCTGAGGGTGAATTCTAAATCCGCTTAGTTAATTCTCTATCTGTTTGATTTTCAACGGATTTAAAATTCATCATATGAAACGCGCGGCGGCCTGTCACAGTGTGCCCGCCGCGCAACGCATGCTGCTGCGCGGCAATCACGCGCCGGGCGACAGTCCGTGTTCCATCAGGTCGATCACCTGTTCGGCGAAGTCGCGGTAGCCGAGGCGGCCACCCGGCTTGAGCCATGTGAACGTCCAGTTGATCATCCCGAACACCATCATCGTGACCGACGTCTGGTTTTCCTTCGAGATTCGGTCCGGATAGGCGCGCGCGAGCTGGCGCGCGAATGCCGCGACGATGTCGCGCTGGCGGTCGAGCACGATTTCGCGCTGCGCGTCCTCGAGATACTTCACGTCGTTGAGCAGCGCGACATGGCGGCTGTGCGACGTCTCGTACTCGGCGAGAAATGCGCGCACCAGCTCGGCGAACGCGTCGCGCTCGCTGAGGCCGCGCCGCTGGCTCGCGCCTTCGACCTCGGCGATGATCAGCATCAAGCGCTTCGTGTAGCGGTCGAGCAGGTCGAACAGGATCGCTTCCTTGCTCTCGTAATAGTGATAGAGACGTGCCTTCGACGTGCCGCTCGCGGTCGCGAGATCGGACATCGAGGTGCTCGGATAGCTCGTCTGCGCGAATTTCTCGGCGGCGAGATCGAGGATCTGTTCGCGCTGGGATTCGTGGTCGGGCGCTCGGGTACGGGCCATGGTCGAATGCGAAAGTTGTGGCGTTAGCGAGGCGCGGCTGCCGCGCGCACCTGCGTGGAAGAAAGGGCGGCCGGCGCGTCGTCCTGCAGCTCGAGCCGGCCGGCGGCCGCGAGTTCGCGGCAGCGCCACCAGGCGATCGAGTCGCTGACGAACAGCCCGCCGCGGTCGGCCCCGGCCATGATGCCGCCGACGACGCGTCGCGCGGGCAGCCAGCCGGTTTCCGCGTGCGCGACGATCAGCGCGTCGAGGTCCGCGTAGTGGCCGCTCTTGATCGTGTTGCTGACCCAGTAACGCAGTTCGGCATTCAGGTGCTTCGCCTCCTGCCATTCGAGCGCGAGGCGCCCGATGCGCAGTACCGAGATCGGCGCGGCCGCCGGCCGTTTGCGGGCGAGTGCCGCGGGCGAGAACATCCCGGTCGAACAGGCCTGGTCGGTGCGGCTCAGCGCCGCGCGCTGCGGGGCGTCGAGGTCCGCGGCCGACAACCGCACCTCGTTCAGCCGTTGCGGCACGTTGCGCAGGTGATAGGCGACGCGGCGCAACAGCAGCTTGTCGCCGACGCTCGGTGCGTGCCAGACGACCACCTGGTCCGTATCCATCGCGAGCTGGTCGAGGCGGGTGAATTCAGCTTCGATCTCCGCATGCCAGTCGGGAATCTGGTCGCCGAGCACGCGCTGCCAGAAGGCGGCGCGCGTGTCGGGCGTCTCGTCGGCGCCCTTCAGCGGCCCGACCGCGAGATCGTCGAGCAATCCGACGACGCGCTCGTCGCGTCCGGCTTGCGCGAGAGCCTCGCGCAGCGACGCGGCGGCGGTGCCGCCCTGAATCACGTGAATGGTACTCATCGGCCTGTCATCAACAAAAGAAAACCGCCGGCCGGGCGGACGTTGCGACGTCCAGCCGGCCGGCGGCCCCTAGTGTAAGCGAGATGTGTGACGACGAGAAACCGGCGCACCGCGCCGGCGCGACGCCGCTCAACGCTCGTCGAAGCTCACGACGACCTTGTCGCTGATCGGGTGGCACTGGCACGTGAGCACGAAGCCGTCCTTCACTTCGTGTTCCTCGAGCGTGTAGTTCTTCTCCATCCGGACTTCGCCTTCGACCACCTTCGCGCGGCACGTGCAGCATACGCCGCCCTTGCACGCGTACGGCAGCGCGAGGCCCGCGCGCAGGCCGACGTCGAGCAGGCTCACGCCTTCGTACGGCAGGCGCAGCTTGCGCTTCTTGCCGTCGAGCACGATTTCGAGGTCGGCGGCCGGCGTCTGGTCGGTGATCTCGACGACGGGCGCGCCCGCCTGCGGCAGCGGCGTCCCGAACCGCTCGACATGCACCTTGGCCTGCGGCACGCCGGCTGCCTTCAGCGCGGCTTCGGCCGCGTCCATCATCGGCGCGGGGCCGCAGATGAACGCTTCGTCGATCGCGTCGGCCGGCGTCAGCGTGGCGAGGAATTCCGCGCATTTCGCCTGGTCGAGCACGCCGTTGAAGAGCTCGACGTCCTGCTGGTCGTCCGACAGCACGTGATACAGGACGAAGCGGTTCATGTAGCGGTTCTTCAGGTCCTCGAGCTCCTCGGCGAACATGATCGCGTCGACGCTGCGGTTGCCGTAGACCAATGTGAACGTGCTGCGCGGCTCGAGCTCGAGCGTCGTCTTCACGATCGCGAGCACCGGCGTGATGCCCGATCCGCCGGAGAACGCGACGTACTGCTTGCCGTGGTCGGCGTTCAGGTGCGTGAAGAAGCGGCCGTCCGGCGTCATCACGTCGATCGTGTGACCGGGCTTCAGCGTGTCGAACGCGAAGTTCGAAAACCGGCCGCCGCGCACGCGCTTGATGCCGATGCGCAGTTCGCCGTCGCGGTCGTAGTCGGTCGTGCCGACGCAGATCGAGTACGAGCGGCGCGTTTCCTCGCCGTCGATGTGGGTCTTCAGCGTGACGAACTGGCCCTGCGTGAAGCGGTACGCGTCGCGCAACTCGGGCGGCACGTCGAAGGAGACGGTGACGGCGTCGGCGGTCTCGGGGCGCACGTCGCGGATACGCAGCGGGTGAAATTGCGGGGTCGCCATGGTCAATAAGGTTTGAAGTAGTCGAAGGGTTCGCGGCAGTCGACACAGCGATACAACGCCTTGCAGGCCGTGGATGCGAATTGCGCGAGACGCTCGGTGCGGGCGGAACCGCAGCGCGGGCAGACGGGCGCCGCGACGGGGCGCGGCACGAAACGCACGACGTTTTCCCGCGGCGCGGCGCCGGCGCACTGGCCGACGGGCGGCGCGATGCCGTACGCGCGCAGCTTGTCGCGCGCTTCCTGGGTGATCCAGTCGGTCGTCCACGCGGGCGCGAGCACCGTCTCGATCCGGTGCGGCGGCAGGTCGGCGGCGTGCATCGCCGCGGCGATGTCCTCAGCGATCTGCGACATCGCCGGACAGCCGGAGTAGGTCGGCGTGATCACGACTTCGAGCAGGCCGTCGTCCGCGCGACGGACGTCGCGCAGGATGCCGAGCTCGCGGATCGACACGACCGGAATCTCGGGATCGGGCACGGCTTCGAGCACGTCCCACGCGCGCGCGAGCAACGGATCGTTGCGGTGCGCGGCGGGTGCGGCGTCGGCGGGTGAGGCGGTCTGGACGGACATCGTCGGGCTCCGTTGGGTCGGCCGGTTACCAGCTCGCGCCGGGGTGCTGGCGCGCGAGGCTCTGCATTTCCGCCAGCAGGTAGCCCATGTGTTCCGAGTGCTCGCCCTGCTTGCCGGTCGTCACGTGCTGCACGGGCGCGGGCAGGGTGAGCGTCGCTTCCGCGAGCGCATCGTCCACGTCCGCGCGCCATGCGGCTTCGAGCGCGGCCGGCGCCGGGCCGATGCCCGGTGCGGAAACCGCGTCGTCGATCGCGTCGGCCGCGAAGAACTCGCGCGTGTACGGAATCAGGTAGTCGAGCGCGGCCTGTGCACGGCGATGCGATTCGTCGGTGCCGTCGCCGAGGCGCACCAGCCATTCGCGCGCATGCTGCACGTGGTAGCGGGTTTCCTTCACCGATTTCGCGGCGATCGCGGCGAGTTGCGCGTCCGTCGACGTTTCGAGCGCGGTCCACACGTGCAGCATCAGCGTCGCGTAGAGGAAATTGCGCACGATGGTCACCGCGTAGTCCTTGTCGGCGTGCGCGGTGCCGGCGATCGGGCCGTAGTGCGGCAGCTCGGCGAGCGTGAAGTTCGCGAATTCGCGCTCGGTGCGGAAGTACGCGTAATCGTCTTCCGTCTTCGCCGCGCCGTTCAGCTGGCGGTCGAGGTCGGCTGCGTGCGTGTACAGCATGCGGGCCTGGCCGATGAGGTCGAGGCTCATGTTGGTGAGCGCGATGTCTTCCTCGAGGATCGGGCCGTGGCCGCACCATTCGGCGTTGCGCTGACCGAGGATCAGCGCGTTGTCCGCGAGGCGCAGCACGTAGGAGAGGTGTTCGGGCGTGATCGTCATGGCGCGGGCGTTACATGTGGTTGACTTCGTCGGGCAGCGTGTAGAACGTCGGGTGACGGTAGATCTTGTCGCCCGCCGGTTCGAACAGCTCGGCCTTCTCGGCCGGATCCGACGCGGTGATCGCCGACGACGGCACCACCCAGATGCTCACGCCTTCCTGGCGGCGCGTGTAGACGTCGCGCGCCATGCGCAGCGCCATCGACGCGTCGGCCGCGTGCAGGCTGCCGCAATGCTTGTGGTCGAGGCCCTGCTTGCTGCGAACGAACACTTCCCAGATCGGCCATTCCTTGTTCATCACTCTCTCTCCTGAATCCTGTATTCGATGGTTGCCGCTCAGGCGGCGTGCTGTTCGGCGCGGGCGCGGCGCTTGGCTTCGTGCGCGAGCGCGGCTTCGCGCACCCACGCACCGTCGTCGTGCGCCTTCACGCGGGTCGCGAGGCGTTCCTTGTTGCACGGGCCGTCGCCGTTGACGACGCGCCAGAATTCATCCCAGTCGATCGCGCCGTAGTCGTGGTGGCCGCGCGCCTCGTTCCATTTCAGGTCCGGGTCGGGCAGCGTCACGCCGAGCACCTTCGCCTGGTCGACTGTCGCGTCGACGAACTTCTGCCGCAGGTCGTCGTTCGAGATCCGCTTGATGCCCCATTTCGCGGACTGGTTGCTGTGGACCGAATCGGCATCGCTCGGGCCGAACATCATCAGCACCGGCCACCACCAGCGGTTCACCGCCTGCTGGACCATCGCGCGCTGCGCGTCGGTGCCCTTCATCATCGACAGCAGCGCATCGAAGCCCTGGCGCTGGTGGAACGACTCTTCCTTGCACACGCGGATCATCGCGCGCGCGTACGGGCCATACGTGCAGCGGCACAGCGGGATCTGGTTCATGATCGCGGCGCCGTCGACGAGCCAGCCGATCACGCCGACGTCCGCCCAGGTCGGCGTCGGATAGTTGAAGATGCTCGAGTATTTCGCCTTGCCGGCGTGCAGCGCGTCGATCAGCGCATCGCGCGATACGCCGAGCGTTTCGACTGCGCTATATAGATAGAGGCCGTGGCCGGCTTCGTCCTGGACTTTCGCGAGCAGGATCGCCTTGCGCTTCAGGCTCGGCGCGCGCGAGATCCAGTTGCCTTCCGGCAGCATGCCGACGACTTCCGAGTGCGCGTGCTGCGAAATCTGGCGGACCAGCGTCTTGCGATAGGCGTCGGGCATCCAGTCCTGCGGTTCGATCTTGCCGTCCGCGGCCATGACCGCGTCGAACCGCGCCTGCTCGGGCGACTCGGCTGCGGCGTCGAGCGGTGCGACGTTGCCGGGGATGTCGAGGGATTGCGTGTACATGGCGGAGGATCTCGTCCGGTTGAATGTGTGCGAAGTATAAACCAACCGACCGGTCGGTTAATAAATTTCTTGCGGATTTGCATCGGGACTCGGGTAAACGTGGGGCGAGGGGCGCGATCGCCGGTCGGGAAGGCGGTCCGGCGCGTGAGACAGGCGGCTTCTGCGGCACAATGCCTGCTTTCCGATGAGGATTTCGCCGATGTCATTTCGAAGCAGTTTCGTCGCGACCGTGCTGGGCGCATCCGTTTTCCTGTCGCCGTTCGCGGTCTCGGCCGCACCGGCCGGGTGGGTCGCTGCGTGGGCGACCGCGTTGCAGCCGATTCCCGACCTGGCTGCGCCGCCGCCGCTCTACCGCGCGCCCGACGTGGCTGGGCGGACCGTTCGGCAGATCGTCTATCCGACGGTTTCCGGGCATGCCGCGCGGATTCGTGTCAGCAACGCCTACGGTCGCGCGCCGCTGGTGATCGAGGCTGCCAGTCTCGCGCGCGCCGGTGACGGCGCGGCGCTTGCCGACGCGACGGGTGCTGCCGTGCGCTTCGGCGGCAAGGCGTCGGTGACGCTCGCCCCGAGCCAGGAACTCGAAAGCGACCCGGTGGCGATCGACGTGACGGCCGGGCAGCCGTATGCGATCAGTCTGCGCATGGGGGCAAACCAGCGGATGACCGTGTGGCACCGTGTGTCGAACCAGCTCAATTACGTATCGGCGCCGGGCGATCACGTGAACGATCCGGGCGCCGGCGCATTCCGCACGCGCTTTACCCAGTATGCATGGGTGACCGAACTGGCCGTCGAGGCGGGCGCCGCACGAGCGAGTGTCGCCGCGATCGGGGACTCGATCACCGACGGGCTGCGCTCGAGCCTGAATCGCAATCATCGTTGGCCGGATGCGCTGGCGCGCCGGCTGGCCGCGGCGGGTTCGGATTCGCTCGGCGTCGTGAATCTCGGGATCAGCGGCAATCGGCTGCTGAGCGATTCGGCATGCTACGGCACGTCGCTGGCGTCGCGGTTCGAGCGCGATGCGCTTTCGCGTTCGGGGGTGAAGGCGGCGATCGTGCTGATCGGCATCAACGACATCAACTTTGCGGCGATGCCGCCGCGTGCGGGGCTCGATTGCGACAACCCGCATACGCAGGTCACGGCCGCTTCGTTGATCGACGGCTACCGCCGGTTGATCGAGGCAGCGCATCGCCAGGGCGTGAAGGTCTTTGGCGCGACGCTCACGCCTGCGGCGTTGCCGGCCGGGCGCGAGGCGGTCCGGCTCGAGGTGAACCGGTGGATCCGGAGCGGCGGCGGATTCGATGGCGTGGTCGACTTCGACGCGGTGCTGCGCGACCCGGCTCGCCCGAGTGTGCTGCAGCGCCGGTACGACAGCGGCGACGGCATTCATCCGAGTGACGCGGGTTACACGGCCATGGCCTATGCCGTGCCGATGGAGCGGCTGCAGGCTGCAGTCGGTGGCAAGTGACGTCGCTCTATATATAAGAGCGATGAACCGCCGACTTCTTTGAGATTGCGGGCGGCACGCGGCCCCTCGAACCTGAAGCCCCCGTGCGCGGCAGCGCACGGGGGCTTTTCAAAATATTTTCACAAAGGGGTTGCGGAGACCGGGGTGGGTGCTTAGAATCACGCCTCTTTCGCGCTAACGGAAACGCAGCGCGGGGGGAGAAGGGAAGCGGTGCGGACGAGGGTGGTGGTAGAACCCCGGCGCACACGAAGTTGAACCCCGGTCGTCGCAACGAAGCAGTTCAGAAAGTTGTTGACGCGCT